>CAZXIF010000001.1:0-5794 GCA_964640395.1 uncultured Gammaproteobacteria bacterium
AAGAAGGCCCGTGGACGTTCCCCGATTGTAACCAAATGACCGACCACCAAATCCAACTCCCCAAACGCTATTGGATCAAAAATTATTTTACTCTTGATCTCAAGACCTATTACCCCGATCCGCTCGGTCACTATATCCTCACCTTCAGTCACCCCAATTACAAAGATCAATTTAATAATGAAGGCGGAGCTGCCGCCGTATTTGAACGCACCTACCTCACGGTCACCAATCTTGGTATCGTCGAGAAGAAAATTGAAGTCTGGGACAATGCTGAAGGGGCGAATGCCGATGTCAATTTGACCGATGCCCGCCGCAAGAAATTGCAAAACCTTTATTGGATAACGAATTTAAATACCTTAGCCCCGATGGCCGGAGCGCGGATCGATTTATACACTGCCCCGCTGTCTCCAAATCAGTCCGCGGCTGAGATCACCAAAGCAGTCACCTTCACAACCGATGCCGACGGTATCGGCAAAACCGTACCGCTCAATCGAGTAGAAGGCGGAGTCGTGACCATGGGTAACGATAGCGCCATTACCCTTGGTGTGACCAAGCTTAAAGACAGTTACGAATATGCCAACACCGCGCAAAAATTCTACCTCTACACCGACCGACCTATCTATCGCCCCGGCCACGAAGTGAGTATCAAGGGATTGTACCGCATCGGCTTCGATGGAAATTACGAAATCTTTAAAGCCAAACCCGTCCGCCTCAAAGTCTTCGACGGCGCCAACAAGGAAATCTTCAACCAGGAATTGCCCGTCAATGATTTTGGTTCCTTCACTGCCCAGCTCACCCTCGGCAAGGATGCGCCGCTCGGCACCTACAGACTCGAAGCCAACGAACGCGGCTATGGCTATTTTGACGTGGAAGAATATGTATCTTCACCGTTTGAAGTCAAAGCCAGCGCCGGTAAAGAGGAATATATTTCTGGCTCTAGTGTACAAGTAAACGTAGACGCCAAATATTACTTTGGTGCCCCGGTTTCCGGGGGCACGGTAGAATACAGTTTCGCCAGCCAGAATTATTACTTCGATAAATATCAAGATGAGTACTTCCAATTTGGCAGCAATTGGTACGATTGTTACGACAACTGTAGCTACGGCGACAAATATTTGTTACGCAATACCACCCAGCTGGATAGCCAGGGCCACGCCACCATCAATGAGCAACTAGATTTAGCCAAGTTCTTCCCGAACGAAAACGACCGCCTGAGCAAAATCATCGTCGTCTACATCACGGTCAAGAATAATCTCGGCCAGACCGTCTCTGCCCAACAATCATTCATCCTCCACGCGGGCGACTATTACCTCGGCCTGCGTTCCGACACCAGCTTCCTCGCCAAGGGTCAGCCCGCCACCATGAAGCTCAAATCAGTCGACACCCTCGGCCAACCACGCGGTGTGGCCAATCTCAAACTCACCTACCACAAAATCCGCTACGCCTACAACAAACGCCAAGAAGTAGACGGCGGCTATTATTACAATTGGGAAAAGAAACTAGAGCAGATAAAACAAGTCACGCTCGGAACCAATAGTGATGGCAACGCCCAGGACACCTTTACCCCGGCCACTGAAGGCGAATACGAAATCGTGGCTCGCGGCACTGATGGCCAAGGCAATGTCATCCTCACTCGCTACACACTCTATGTGTACGGTGAAAAACCCGTCGACATCCAACCGACCAACGACACCACCCTTGATCTGGTCGCGGAAAAAACCAATCTCGAAGTAGGGGATACCGCCGCCTTCATTATCAAATCTCCCTATCCCACCGCCAAAGCCCTCATCACCATAGAGCGCGGCCAGGTGTACGATTATAAAATTGTCGATATCAAACAAAATTTCTACCGCTACACCTTCCCGATCACCGAACAATATATTACGAATGTCTACGTCAGCGTCGTCTTGTTATCGAGCAAACCAGAAGTCAAATACGGCCAACTCTCTTTCAGCGTGAACACAGTACGCAAAGCCTTAAACATCGAAGTCAAATCCGACAAAGACCACTATCTCCCCGGCGAAGAAGTCAAACTCACCTTCACCGCCAAAGATTATCAAAACAAACCCGTCGTCACCGAATTTTCCGCCGCCGTGGCTGACCTCAGTGTGCTCGCCCTCAAAGGCAACCCCAAGAAAAATCCGGTATTATTTTTCTACGACGGCTTCCCGCTCACCGTGTCCACCCTCAGCAATGTCAAAAATATCCTCTACAAGGTAGACGTGCCGAGCGGCACCAAAGGTGGCGGCGGCGGATCAGCCGACCTCGCCAGTAAAAAACGCGGCGAATTCAAAGACACCGCCTGGTGGCAAGGCGTACTCGTCACCAACGCTGCCGGTGTAGCCGAAGCCCGTTTCCGCCTCCCCGACAACCTCACCACCTGGCAAATCGAAGCGCTCGGCATCACCAAAGACACCAAACTCGGCGTCGCCTACCACCAATTCATCGCCAAAAAAGACATCATGGTCGTGCCGCTCCAACCCCGCTTCGTCCTTCCCGGCGACACCTTCACCGTCGGCGCCAATGTCTTCAACCAAACCACGAGTCGCCAGAAATTAAACGTTACCTTCGCCAGCCCCGACCTCACCCTGCTCGATAAATCAGCCACTACCAATATCACCGTTGCCGCCGGACAAACCGCCACGGTTTATTTCACCGTCAAAGCCCCCACCGATCGCCTCGCTGGTACGCTCGCTTTCACCATTGCCGCCAAAAATAATCAGTACAACGATACCGTCGAACAATCCTTCCCACTCCTGCCCAACACCACCTACGAAACCACCGCCACCGCCGCCTACATCACCGCCGCCACCACTTCCGAATATCTCTACCTCCCCAAACAAGTCCTCACCGACCGTGGCGGCCTCACCGTCAAAACCAGCGCCACCCTCGCCGTCTTCCTCAGCGATGGCTTGAAATTTTTAGTCCAATTCCCCTACGGTTCGAGCGAAGAGATCGGCAGCAAACTCCAGGCCCTCGCCGTCATCAAACGCATCGGCAAAATTAAAAATCTCCCGAACCCACTCGCCAATACCCCCATCGTCTACAACAACCGCACCTACACCATCGACGAAGCTATCCAAAGCGGCCTCAATGATTTATTGAAACGCCAAAATCAAGATGGCGGTTTCAGCTATTACCCCTACACCGGCTATGATTATTATGGTCAACGCTCCAGCGTCTATGTCTCCATGTATTTGGCCCAAGCCTTTTCATCGCTGCGCGAGGCTGGGGTCACGGTTCCTTCCGACGCCACGGACAAACTCTACCAATATCTGATCAACACATTCAACGATCCGCAGAACTACCTCCATTACTACGATACCGAAATAGTCCTGTCCGAAGCCCTACTGAATCTAAAACCAACCACCGCCTTGCCGCGTGAGTTGACCATCCCACTGCAAAAAGCTTTGAACGATAAAAAATATTTACAGGACGAAATCAGTACACTCAGCCTCGTCACCTTTGCCCGCGTAGCAGTCCGGCAGAGCTCCGTTTTCGGCAAAGGCGGCGTAACCAAACTCTACGACCTCCTCAACAACCGTATCGCCATCGACAGCCGCGGCGCCTACCTGGACACGACTACCAACACCTTCTGGGACTACTACGAAACCCCAACCCGCAATACCGCGTTATTACTAAGCGCCCTCACCACCGCCAAACAGGATAACCAAATCCTGGATCGTTTACTCCGCTGGCTCATGGCCAGCCGCGCCAAAGACGGCTCCTGGGGTTCCACCACCAACACCGTCACCGCCCTCGACGCGCTCACCGACTACCTCATCTGGCAAAAAGAAACCGAATCCAACTTCACCCTCGGTACCTGGTTAAATGATATGCTGAAACAAACCACTACCTACAATCTTCGTACGGGCGTATTGCCATACGCCCCTACCGAATTAATTATTCCACTCTCTGCCCTCACCCCCGACAAATTGCAAAGCCTCATCTTCAAAAAAGACAACCACAACAAACTCAAGAATACCTTGTATTACGACCTCGCCCTCAAATACTACTTACCCATCGAAACTATCCCGCCCCGCGACGAAGGCTTCACCATCACCCGTCACTTCTACCATCTCGCTGACAAGGCCAACGCCACCCCAGTCACCACCGGCAAAGTAGGCGAGGTACTACGCGTGCACGGCGAAATCATCGTCCCACGCTCTCGCAACCACGTCGCCCTAGAAGATTTTATCCCCGCCGGCGCCGAAATTATTAACGCCCGCCTCGATACCGAGAATCAAAATCTACAGCAGTATGTGAGCGAGGCTGAGCGCGAGCAAAACGCCTGGCGTGCATACGATCCCAAAGCCACCTATCCCTTCCCCTTCACCATAGAAGAATCCCGCGACGACCGCTACTACGCCGTCGCCGAAAAGCTAGACGAAGGCACCTACACCTACGATTTCTTTATCCGCCTCCTCGTCCCCGGCACCTTCCACCACCTCCCCGCCATCATCTCCGAAAATTACTTCCCCGAAAATTTCGGCCGCACGAGTGGCCGATTGTTCAAGATTGAAAAGTAGTAAGGAGCAAGGAACATGGAACAAGTGAAGAGGTGTCATTACAAATTTTTATTCTATAGTGTTACCGTCAATAATTATTTTGTTCTTGTCTAAACGCTTCTCTAGTTCAGCAACCCTCTCAAGCAATCCCTTCTCTTTTTGAGACAAATCAGACTCTTTTTCTTTTTTACCAAAAATAAATGTCCCTACAAGTGCTACTAAACCTCCTAAACTAAAAATAAATCCCTGCCATTGTTTATCAAAATAAATAAGAAATAATCCGCCTACTATAGTGGTCATTCCTATAATAAAACCAAACCAGAGACCCTTATTTGCTCTGAACTGTTCTCCACCAACGACTGTTTTCTCGAGATCTCTTCTGTGGGTGCTTTGATCCTCCGCCATTTTTAAAATTCTATCAGCTGATCCAGGAAGGATTAATTCGTACTTTTGAAACACTTCTGGGGGCGGTAATGGTCCGCTAAAAAAAGCCTGCATTTGTGTCGTGACCATTTGAACTTTCTTGTCTTTATCTTGTGAATTATCAATCCTATTTGGAGGCATCATATCCAAAGGTGCTCAGAATTTACTTGATTATTTTTGGTCAAAATTACGGACAGCTGCGTGCAGATCATCGCCCACCACCAACCAATCCAAAAAGGTTGCTTTTGAATCTGCTTCTATTCCGCTCTCACTTTGATTATATCTTTGGTATGATCCGGAGGTATCCAAAACTTGACCCATTCCAGATAGGAAAGAGGTCTTCGATACTAGATAAGTTGAATATTTAAGGAGTTCTTCTGACATAATTCAAGGTATAAAACAACTAGCTTTAACCATATTTTAGGATACCACCCTCAGTCTATTATGTCCAGATATATATTTTTTACTCACTCTTCTTCACGATAATCATAATCTTTTCCACCTGCCCAGCACTACCAACAGCCCTAATCTCATAACCCCCCGTCTTCTCCGGGTGAAACAAAATATTCATGCCCCTGCCGACACTCTTCCCATCCACCTCCCATTCCACCACCTGCGTCGCCCGGAGCGGAATCTGCATCCTACTATCCCACTCAAACGTATCATACGCATGCGGCGAAGTAATCAATTTCGTCGTCAACAACTGCTGTTCCGCCACGGCGTAATTATCTCCCGCCAACCCATAATCAATCGTCCCACCCACGGGGAATGCCTGCAGCCGACTAAAATCAAACGGCGTACGTCGATTATAATTGCTCGCCAGCATCACATTCATCACCTCATTCCAAATCCGCCCGGCCCCG
>CAZXIF010000002.1:0-16060 GCA_964640395.1 uncultured Gammaproteobacteria bacterium
AGAATATTTCACTTTTAAAGAATATCGTTATTAATATTTTTAGAAAAAATCATTATACCAATTTAGCTCAGGCCATCAGGTTGGTGGCCAATGATATACCAAAACTGTGGGAATTGGTTTCAGCGTGAGGCGACCGTGGGGGTAGGGGTGGGTTGGTAATGCCCTGTGCATAACTATTTGACGCACCCATTCAGCATGGTAAATTAAATGCATAAATAAAATATGACATTAAATCACTCCTCACAATCACTCTTTATTAAGAAGGCCAACTCGATGTTGACCGATATTTGCGTCTTGAATTACTGGACGATGGGTGATGAGTGTGACACTGCAACTTGATGGCCACAGCCAACAACTGCAACCAACATCACCCTGAATCTACTAGATCAGGGTGATTTTTTAACACGGATTAAGACGAATGGCGAAACGGATTACACGGATTAATTTTTTTTCTGGCCAGCAAGAAGTAATCTAAATTATTTTTTGCTGACCGGAGGAAAGATGAAAAAAAATCCGCTGCTCGCTTTCAGCGAGCAGGGCATACTGGCCCTGCTGGTGGGCCGGTACGATCCCCCGCTGGGGGATCGAATGGCCCAGGCCCTTTTAACAGGGGCCTGGGAAACCAGGCAGCCTTCCCCGGCTGCCGTCCCCGTCGTCGACGGGGGAAAATAGGGTGGGGGGGAGCGAGCCAAGTTGTTCTGTGTCGTGAAGGTCAAACTTCGCGACGCAGACGGCTCGGCTCGCTCAGGTGTAGTCTTCCGGTGTAACCGGAACTGACGAGTCCTTTGTTAGCCAAAAAACAGGACGAAACTACATCAAAGAGGCAACTACACTAAACTTGACAGAAAACATAAAACATGGTATACTGCACCTCGTGATACAGAGAAACCCTAGCGCCAACGTATAACCCCACTAGTAATAGCGGGGTTATATCGTTACAGAGGTTTATTCCGACTTTTTGAGCAGTGAATTACGAAACTTTTGTCATTCCCGCGAAAGCGGGAATGACACCATAATATAGTAGTCCTATGTATTAACGTATATGCCACGGCCAAATCGGCCGTTTTTTTTAATAAAACTTGCTTAATTTCCCGTTTTTGCTATACTCTTTGGCGTAGGTCTCAATCGGGCCTTTGTATCACCTTTGGCATGAGGATTACCTTTTGAGCCTACACTAAAAAACACCCCGTTGGCGCGGGCTGTTTTTTATTTTAGATAGTTACAAACTCGTATCGACGAGACCTCTCCCTACCCTCTCCTGTTTGTCAGTAGAGGGGACAGCTGGCTCTGCCCCTCCTTTCAAAAAGGAGGGGACTGAGGGGCGGTCTCGTTTACTAATTACTCAGCGCTCTCTTTTTTAAACCCGCATTCTTTATTGCTGCACGCAATCACCCCTTTGGCTTTGAACACCAGCAACGTTTCGCACTTTGGACACTTGGCACCATTCGGTTTGTCCCACATGGCGAATTTACACTCTGGATACCGGTTACACGCGAAAAATATCTTGCCGCGCTTGCTCTTTTTCTGCACCATGTCACCCTGTTTACATTCCGGGCAAGAGACATTAATTTTTTTCTCAATCTTTTTAATATATTTACAATCCGGATATTTCGAGCAGCCGAGGAACGACCCGAACCGCCCGCGCTTCATCTGCAGTGGCGCCCCACAGGTTTCACAGACTTCAGCGCTCAGCTCTACATTCTGTAGCGCCGCCGCTTCTTCACCGATTGGCTTGGTGCTTTTGCAGTCCGGATACCCAGTGCAGGCCAGAAATCGGCCAAACCGTCCGGTCTTTATTACCATCGGTTTGCCGCATTTTTCACACACTTGGTCCGAGGCGGTTTCGGTCAATTCTTTCTTGTCCAGTTCTTTGTCTTTTTTATCCAAGTTCGCTTTGAACGGTCCGTAGAATTCCGCCATCACCGGCTGCCATTCTTTGGTACCCTCCGCGATATCGTCCAGGCTCTCTTCCATCTGGGCCGTAAATTCGTAATTAACAATGTTGGGGAAATGTTCCACCAACAGGTCGTTTACGAGGTAGGCAATTTCTTCCGGTTCCAATTTTTTTCGTTCATCACGTTTCACATAGCCACGATCCTCAATAGTGGCGATAGTCGGGGCATAGGTCGAAGGCCGCCCGATACCGTGCTCCTCCAGCACCTTGACGAGAGTAGCGTCCGAATACCGGGCCGGTGGCTCGGTAGAATGTTGTTCCGGTTTCAATTCCGTTACCACCATCGGTGTCTGCTCGGTCAACACCGGCAAACTATTTTCCTTCACTTTCTCCGGATACAATTTTAGCCAGCCATCAAAAATAATCGTCTGCCCCGTGGCGTGAAAAGTGTATTTGTTCGCGCTCACAATATCAAGCGCCGTCGCGTTCAGCGTCGCCTCTTTCATCTGCGTGGCCACCGCCCGTTTCCAAATCAGGCTATACAGGCGATATTGGCTGTTATCTAAAAACGGCTTCACCACATCAGGGGTGCGCAAAGCGCTGGTCGGCCGTACCGCCTCATGCGCTTCCTGCGCGTTTTTATTTTTATTTTTAAAAAGCCGCGGTTCGGCCAGTTGATACTGCGCCCCGAATTCTTCGCCAATAGCCGCCTGGGCTTCCGCCAAAAATACCTCCGACAACTGCACCGCGTCGGTACGCATATAGGTGATCAACCCCACATGACCTTCGCTCCCCAGCTCCACACCTTCATACAGCTGCTGCGCCAATCGCATCGTCTGCTTGGCCGAATACCCTAGCGCGTTATTGGATTCCTGCTGCAAAGTAGAGGTGGTGAAGGGCGGCAACGGCAGTCGCGTTGCTTTTTTGGTCTCAATACTAGATACGGTGTACGAAGTATCTTTCAACGCCGCCAAAATCGTATCCACCTCTGCCTTATTTTTTAAATCCAGTTTATCCAATTTTTTCCCCGGTAAGCTAGTCAAGTGAGCCGTCACCGCTTGTTCCTTGTTCCCCCGCCCGCCTGATTCGTCGTTCGGGCGGGTTGTTCCTTGTTCCTTCGGAACAAACGTTCCGGCAATACTCCAATACTCCTGCGGCACAAATGCCTTTATCTCACGCTCCCGCTCCACCACGAGTCGCACGGCCACCGACTGCACGCGTCCGGCCGACAATCCCCACGCCACCTTGCGCCACAAGAAAGGGGACAGGCTATACCCCACCAACCGATCCAAAATACGGCGCGCTTGTTGCGCGTCTACCATCGGCTGATTCAGATGGCGCGGGTGCTCTACGGCGCTTAGCAAGGCCGTTTTCGTAATTTCATGAAAGGTAATCCGCTTAGCCTGGGCCGGATCAATATTCAAAATATGCGCCAAATGCCAAGAAATCGCTTCTCCCTCACGGTCCTCATCAGTCGCGAATAAGATCTCGTCCGCTTTGTTGGCCGCGGCTTTTAATTCTTTGACCACTTTGGCCTTGTCTTTGCTCACCGCGTACTGCGGCTCAAAGTTGTGCTCCACATCCACGCCCAATTTACTTTTGGGCAGATCACGCACATGGCCAAACGAAGATTTGATCGTATAATTATGGCCGAGGAACGCGCCGATAGTTTTGGCCTTAGCGGGCGATTCCACGATGACGAGTGTTTTCATAAATAAGGTGGTCGCTATTGTTAAATCAATATAATCATGTACGACATACGAAACTTACGAAAAGTACGAAACGAGCGGACAATTTTTTTTCGTATCTTTCGTAGTCTTTCGTATTTCGCACATAAAGTAAGATTGTAAGCGAGTTTGACAGCACTGTCAAATTCACACTATAATTAGATTGCTAACCTACTATATATTTTAATTCTATGACAGGACACATTACTCGTTGGGGCAAATACATAGTTATTATTTCTCTCTTGGTCGGCATCATCGTCGTGGTAGCTGTGCTGTGGCCACGAGCCAGCGTTACCACCCCTCCTATCCCTCCTATTACCGATGCGCCTCCGACCACCGCTCCACTCACGACGACTAAAGCCATCATCGTGCCCTCCGCAGAGCCTGAACCAGAGATCGCCTCTCCACTCACTATCAGCGATGATACCGAGCGGGGCTTGGCCACCATCAAGCATGGCAACGTGGTAGTGGGCGAAATCCCCAATGGCTGGGGCGTATACAAAACCAAAGTTATACGCGTTACGGATAAAGCCGTGTACATTGAAAGTTGCCGCAAAGAATTGAATGGTTACCAACTCTTCGGGGTTTGCCCACGCCGGATTTACCGTGTGACGCTCGCTACCAACGAATTACGCAACGTAGTGAACGGACCGCGCGGTAACTTGGACCTCGCCGAAGACATATCACCCAAAGAAAGCCTCGTGGCCATCGGCCGGAGTGGCACCGACAATCAGGCATCACTTTTAACCGTTGTATCCAAAAATATTGCTGATGATTCCGAGCAAGTCTTCCCGGTCAGTCCGGGCTACAATCAATTGGGCGACCTTCGTTTTTCACCGGATGGTAAAAAAATAGCCTACGCCGTGGCTGTCGGACGCCCACATGACGAAGCCGGCGCGGTATTCGTGGTAGTCCTTAAAACCGGCGCGCAAACCAAGATTATTGAAACTACCAACCCCAATAGTTATTTTAGAATCAAAGGCTGGAAAGATGCCACGACGGTTGATTACACTGAAGTTGGGTTGTAACCGTTCGTTCCCTCCCCTGCCCGCCGTGCCCCGTCGAATGACTGGGGAGGGGAGGTTAGGAGGGGTGGGAGCAATTCGCTGGCCAAAAAAAGCGAACCAGTAATCAAAAGCGTATCTTCAGCGCTAAGTTTTTTTAGCATAAAATTCAGAGCTTCAACTGGGTCAAGCCAAATTTTCTTGCTTACCCCTGGCATGAAGCGTTGCGCCAAGGCATAAATTCGCCCAGGATTCGCCGCCTGCCGATGTGTCTCTTTCGTAAATCGGGTGCACGCGATAGCCGCTGGTTTTAATCCTGCTAAACTTTTGATCATCGGTTCCAGCGCCTTGTCACCGGCAAATCCCACTATCATATACAGCTTTCCATGCTTCATCGCACTTTTCAGCCGCAGTTCTTGGATACCAGCGACCGTCGTTTTCATCTTGTCCTGGTTATGCGCCCCGTCCACAATAATCAGCGGTCGGCGGGCCATTATTTCCAATCGCAAGGGCAGCCGAACAGTACTCAGTCCTCGCCGAATAACTGACGGAGCGATACCGAGCGCCTCAGCCACCGCCCGAGCCAGGTCGGCGTTCACTAATTGGTGTTCGCTTTGTACAGTGTCATTCCCGCGAAAGCCTGCCCGAAGCTGTAGCATCGCTTCAGGCAGGCGGGAATCCAGCGCGTATAAAATTGAACGTCGAGGCGGAGCCACTACCGTCAGCCTTGCTCCTACTTTTTGACACTCAGTCAAAAAAATCTGCCGGATTAAGGGGGAACGCTCACTTGTAAATACCAGCGTCGGCATAGTAATAATGCCCGCTTTTTGTAGCGCTATCAATGGTTTTGTTTTTCCCAACACCGCTGTATGGTCGAGCCCAATGTTCGTAATCACCGCCGCGTCTTTGTGAGGGATGATATTCGTAGAGTCGTACTTTCCACCCAGGCCTACTTCTAATATTGCCCAATTCACTCCTTGTTCCGCAAATAGTAAGAGCCCCAGCGCCGTCAACACCTCAAAATACGAGGGCAAGTCAGTCGGGCAGCGTTTCAAGTATTCTTCCAAAGCGGTTTTTAATGTGGCGACTCCCGCCGCAAACAATTTTTGGCGTATAGGTTTGCCATTCACTTTAAAATGGCTGCTCGGCCCCGCGAGACCGGGCGAAGTAAACAATCCCACCGATTGCCTGCCTGCCCGCCCGGATGAATACCCTTTCGGACGGGCCCGCCAGATTGATTCAAGCATGAGACACACCGACCCCTTGCCACTCGTTCCTCCGACATGTATATAGTGGGGGATCCGCCGTTCCGGATTCTCCAGTATATCCAAAAGCCGCTGCATTCTAGCCAAAAAGTGTTGTGGATGTACCCGATCCACCAGATATTCAGGTCGAGTAATCTGGTGCAAGGATAAAAGAAATTTCTCAGCGGTCTGGAAATCCATAAGAAGTCAGGGAAAACACTAAATTTTGGCTAAAATAAGAACAAATTTTAAGTTTAGCTATCGTAAGTCAGGTTGACAAAAGTGTCAAATTGGGATAAAATAAAAATAATAATCGAAATTTATTTAACGCCTACCAATCATATGGAACTTGATCTCAGAACTTCCGAGGCCGCTCAAGATTTTAAAATGCCACCACCGGATGTATTCAGAACAAATATACAGTCCACCGAAAATCAAGCAGGCAAAGAGCGAGGGCGTGAAGATATTATTGCCGAATTACAAGCCAAGTTGCCCAAAGGCAAAGAAGGTTTGGCTGCCTTAGTGGATGTTTCTCCCCAGCGTTTTGCCGAAGAAGTAGCCGCTCAAATTCACCCTCTCGAGGATTTGGCGCTCATTCAAGAAGCGCGTACCGAATTACATGCCAATGAGTCGGCCGCCCTAGACCAAAACCTACCGATCGGGGGCAAGTCAATCAAAGATATGTTTATGCGAGTAGCCGGCCGCTTGTTCGGCGATCGTTTGTCTGGAAGACAAGCGGCGGCCTCCAGTATCGAGCTCCGAGTGCCGCCCGTAGTAATGAAACCTGCCGCTGAAGCCGGTCCTATGGCCGACTTTGCCGCCGAGTTTGGGTTAAAAGGAAGCCGTCCACCGAAAATTGGTTTTATAGATGAAGCTGCTTTAGCGGAAAGGGGAGAAAACACACCCCTTGGACGCTTGAAAGAAGTAGCCTTACAAAAAATAAGAATTTTTACGTTACGTGACCACCTTACCTCAGCAGAAAATGTCTGGGCGGATAAGCGAGAGGCAGTCTTGGGGCGAGCATTACCTGATTTAGAAAAATTAAAAGGGACTCCTTACCAAAAAATGACAGAAGCGCAACGTAAAATATGGAACACGGCAGAGGATTTGGTCGCGGATATAAAAGTCGTTGATAATTTTCGAATTGCCGCGAAAAAATTAGCCGGTAAAAAAGAATTAAATTAAAGCGCCGTTCACTAAGTAAACCGGCCTGTTTTTGTGGGGTCCGCCTAGGTAAGCTTAATATACCGCATCCCGCCACTATTTTTTACCAATCCCTTCATCTCCATCATCGTTAGCTGGCTACTAACCACGCTCGAACTCAGCCCAGTCGCTTTCACAATCGCGTCAATCGGCAACCCTTCATGAGACAATGCGTTCATAATAATTTCTTCGGTCTTAGTGAGTACTGCCCGGCGTGGTGTCTCGACCAGCTGGCGCAGATTTTTAAGCTGCAAGGCTTCAATAATATCCTCCGCCTTAGTGACCAAGGTAGCTCCCTGCTGTAACAGCCGATTGCCGCCCGCGCCGGTATTTGAGGTAATCGGGTGGGGAATAGCAAATACCTCACGATTATAATCCAAAGCAGCTTTCGCCGTAATCAGCGCGCCCGATTCGAGTGGCGCCTCGACTACCAATGTCCCGAGAGTCAGCCCTGCAATCAGGCGGTTGCGCGCCGGAAAAGAATATTGCGTGGGCAAAAATCCCGGTGGATATTCCGAAATCACGGCCCCACCCTCGGCAATAATACGCGCCGCCAGATCACGGTGCGCGCTCGGATAAATATGTTCCGCGTCCACCCCCGAACCCAAGACTGCAATCGTCTTACCGTGGTGTCGCAGCGTCGCTTCGTGCGCCACCCCATCGATCCCGAGCGCCAAACCACTCACGATCACTACCCCTTGGCTAGCGAGCGCGCCGGTAATGTCGCCGCCGACGTGGCGCCCATAACTAGTCAGACGGCGCGTGCCCACGACCGCTACGGCCGGAGCTGTCGCCAAAGATTGCAAGGTGCCCCGGATAAATAGCGTATGTGCTGGATCATTAATTTCTTTTAGTAATCGTGGATAAATGGGTTCGTTGATAGACACTGTGCTAATGCTGAGCCGCTCCAAATTCGCCAGTAGTTTTTCGACCGGCGTGGTTTCGCGCCACGATATAAAGGCATCCGCGATCGCCGGATCAAGACTAGCCGCCACCAACTCTCCCAGCTCAGCGCCCCACAAAGCGCTAAGATCTTGGAAATGTCGTATTAGTCGCTCATAGCGGCGATAGGTAATCTGCGGGAAATGCGCCAGGGCGGCGTGGTAATTCATAAGCAAAGGTTACATGCAAAGGTTACATTGACAAACCTTGTAAAAAAAGAGAAAATTACTTCGTTAATTGTTTATTGGCTTATAGTATATGTCAGAAGTTGAGTGCGGACAATCTCCTCAAGCAGCAGGCCCAGTAGAAAAAGTAGAAACACCAGAAGAGCAAACGGTCAGGGTAGAACAGGAAAGAAAAGAGAAGTTGCTTAAGTTATTGGTAGCAGAATTAGTTTCAAATTTAATGGTTGTTTTTCCTGATGATCCAACAGACAAGGCTCCGAGCCAAGAGCGCCTGGGCATTTGTCAAAGTGTTTTAATCAAAGGCGCAAGTCTGGTAGACGGCGGCGCTGAAATGTTAAAAACGCGAGCCAAAAAATTTTTACAGGAACGAATAGATAAGCAAGCCACTATATCCCCGGATGTGCAAGTAAAACCCGAACAACAGGCGCAGATGGACGCATCAAAAATTAAATTGGAACGAGCTCTTCAGGCGATTGGCCTGCTCTAAGAAGTGTCATTGATATTTAAAGGGCGATCAGGTTATTTTTTTTGATTTTGGAAATAAGCTCCGGTCCATTTTTCCCAAGCAACACCACGTCTTCTAGCCGGACTCCTCCCCACTTCGGAATATAAATCCCCGGCTCAATAGTAAACACGCTGCCCACTTCCAAGGTGTCCGTCGATGTCGGCCCCAATACCGGACGCTCGTGTACCGCCAGGCCCACCCCATGCCCCAGCGCGTGGCCAAAAAACTTACCGTATCCCTTGGTATCAATATAATTCCGCGCCACAGCATCAATAGCCGCGGCGCTCACCCCCGGCTTCACGGCTTCAAACGCGAAACGCTGGGCATCATACACGATCTGGTAGATCGTGGTTTGTTTCGCCGAAACACTCCCGAGCGCGATCGTAATCGTTTCATCCGCATGATAGCCATGATACACGCCGCCAAAATCAATCGTAATCAATTCACCCCGTTTTATTATTTTGGCCGTCGCCACACCGTGGGGAAGCGCGCCGCGTACTCCCGAAGCAATAATCGTATCAAACCCAATCCGCTCCGCACCGTACGTGAGTAGCAGTGTTTCCAAACGCCGACGAATTTCAAATTCAGTCCGGCCCGGTTTTATTTCCGGCAGTAATTTCTTAAACGCGTGCCGGTTGATAAGCAAAGCTTCTTTCAGCAGTTCTATTTCAGCCGGTTTTTTGATAATGCGTAGCAGCGCGCTATCTTCAGACAAGGGCACGAGCGTTATCTTGGCCAATTGTTTTTTTAATCGTTGCCACAGGGCAACTGTAGTATCATGGGCAAAAAATCCCAGCCGCCCGTCCGACTGGGTCATCCGGGCGGGCGCCTTTTTAGTACGAGTACCTAAACTTTTTTCAATCAGTTTAGCCAGACCGTCCTTAGAATTGAGAATAACACAGTCCGGAGCTTGCTTCTTAGCTTGCTCCAAGTAGCGAAAATCAGTAATCAGAAACAATCGCCGCGCGGTAGCAATCAACAGGGCGGTCGTGCCGGTAAAACCGGTTAGGTAGCGAATAGTGATGATGTCCGTGATCAAAATGCCGGAGAGGGTGTGGTCGGAGAAGAGTTTTTTGAGCATGTTTTAAGAGGTCAATTCTAGGAAGGCCGGGATAATTAAATCGCTAAGTTTTTTAATTAAAGTGGCCAATATTTTTTTCTCTTCTTGGTTAAAATTTTCTAACACAAAATTAGCAGTATCATGGCTTTTTAATAGAGGCGTGGCGATCCCAATTCTAATTCGAGTAAAGTTATTTGTGCCAAAGTTATCAATCAACGATTGTACACCATTGTGACCAGCAGAAGTGCGATTACTTTGTAACCTATACTTTCCAAGCTCTATGTCTTTGTCATCATGAATAACCAGTAGATCGTCCAAAGTCAGTTTGTAAAAATCAAACAGCGCCCGCGCCGCTACCCCCGATTCGTTCATAAACGTCTGCGGTTTAACCAACAAGATTTTGTCCGCCCCAATCATGCCCGACGTTATTTCGGACGAGAACTTTTTATCCAGTTTAAAGTCGGGAAAATTACAAGTCCGAGCCAAGGATTCAAGCGCCATAAATCCAGCGTTATGACGCGTGTCCGCGTATTCTTTGCCTGGATTACCAAGACCGATGATAAGTTTCATAATATAGTAGTAAACAGTAATCAGCAAACAGACAATAGTTGTAAGAGCGGTTTTCTATTTACTATTTACTGCTGTCTCTTTACTTCATTTACGCCACTCGTTTCTTCAACTTCGTCAATTTGATAATAATCGGCGCCGCGAAAAATCCAAATTGTTCACGCATACGATTCGTCAGATAGTGCACGTAGGACATGTGCAGCGACGTTTTGCTTTTGATAAATATTTCAAACAAAGGCGGGTTCGCGCGCAGCTGGATCAAAGACACGATTTGCGGATGCCGCACACCCCTGCCGCGCGTCGGTAAATGTTTTTTGGTGGCGGACTTTAAAAAGGCGGTCAGCACATCGGCGTCAATGATGGTCTCTCGTTCTTTGGCCGCGCGTTCGATAAGCGGGAATATTTGGTGGATACGGTAGCCTGTTTTGGCGCTGACCAGCACAATCGGCGCGTAATTTAAATGCGGAAATTTGTTATAGATATGTTCCTTTACATCGTTGCGAAACGCGTCGGTATTTTCATCCGCCTTGTCCCACTTGTTAATGACAATGATCACGCTCTTGGTGTGTTCGCGCAACAAACCGGCCAACTGCTGGTCTTGATCTGTGACCGGTTCCGCTGCATCCAGCACCAATAATACCAAATCCGCCCGGTTTATGGCCGCTATGCTTTTGTCGATGCCCTGGCGCTCCAGATCACCGGATACTTTCGTCTTGCGTCTGATGCCAGCCGTATCGACAAATAAAAGATGCTTCCCGTCCACCTCCACCAGGGTATCATGCGGTTCACGCGTGGTGTGTGGCATGGCGCTGACAATCACCCGATCTTCGCCAATCAATTTATTAAACAAAGACGATTTCCCCACATTCGGCTTGCCCACCAAAGCAACTTTAAGCGGTTCCGGATCATCCAGTACTTTGGGTCGTTTGGGCCCGGTAGCAAAACGCTGCCAAATAACGTCGAGCAAATCACCCACACTCGTGCCATTGGCTGCCGACACGGGCAACACCTCGCCCAGATTTAATTTTTGCCACTCGCGGTCAAATACGCGATGGCGAGAGCTAGGGTTGTCGGATTTATTGGCCACGACGATAATCGGCTTGGCCTTTTTCCCCTTGTGCAGACGCTTCGCCAATTCATATTCTTGGGGCAACACTCCTTTTTGAATATCGGTGACCAGTACGATCACGTCTGCTTCCATTAAGGCAATTTCAGTTTGTTTGATAATATCGTCTTCCAGTGGAATATCATCGGTAAAGGTCAGCCCGCCCGTATCGATAATCCGAAATTGCTTGCCGCGCCAGGTGGCGGTCGCGATGTTGCGTGTCCGGGTAGTGCCCGGAATATTCGAAACCATGGCCAAGTTACGCTCCAAAATTTTGTTGAACAAGGTAGATTTGCCGACGTTAACCCGCCCCACCAGGGCAACGGTCGGCAGGTTTTGATCGATGATAGTCGCCGGAGTGCTCATGGGGAGGGGATTATTGATTAAAGTAATTGGTGCCAATCGTAATTAAAATATCAGTCGTCGCGTCCGGGCTTAGTTTGTTGCCCGCCCGAACGTACCCGTTCGGTACGGGCGGGGAGGTAGCCATGGTTTCATCGGCCCCCTCAGTCGCTAGCGGCCCTGGCCAGGCCTCCGCGTGAGTATTCAATTCTTTCTCTAAATTAGTAATAATTTCCAGGTCAACGCCTGGATGTACGATATAAATAGTGGTCGTAGCGATCGGTCGCACGGCGCTATTGCCGACTTTAGCCACACTAAAACCTTTTTGTTCCAAATTTCGTTTCATGCGCGCGGCTAGGCCAACCTGCCAGGTACCATTCTGCACTTCCAGCTGCGCTTTGGCAAATAGGGGATTAGTCGGTGGCGTCACCGGCATAGCCGTTTGCCCTATAACCTTGACCGTACTCGTAGCTTCAAAAATTCCCGCAATCGCGCTGTTTACCGCTCCAAAATCCCCGCTCTTCGGAGTCAACATGAACGCGCCAGCTAAGCCAGTAGTATCAACCAAAAAGCCCTCCGGACTAGTATCAAATACTAAGTTCTTAATTTCGTCTTTATCGGTATCCTTGGCAATACTCGCCAGGTACATTAGTTGGTCAAAGCTAAGATTGGTCGCAATATTATTAGTCACCGAGTCGATAATGCCTTGGATTCGCAGAGGGTTGAGATAGGTTCCAAGCGATAGCATTTTTTCTTTCAGCGCCACTAGCACCTGTTGTTGACGCCGCGCGCGAGCAAAATCCGACCCTTCGCCGCTACCCCCGTGGCGAGAACGCGCGTATATCAGAGCCCGTTCGCCATTCATGGTTTGTTCTCCGGCCGTAAAACTAACGGTTTGATAAGAATCATTTGGTCCAGGGTAGAGGGTGTCGGTAAAAGTCGTCGGAACGTTAATAGTGACTCCACCTACTTCATCAATCAACTCGGAAAAAGCCTTGAAATCTACCCGTACATAATAGGGGATATCAATCCCAAAGGTGTCCACAAATATCTGCCGCGCGTAGTCGCCGCCATTCCCCGGTTGTAGATTTTCACCAATCGCGTCCGCGCTATTAATTTTATGATAACCATAGCCGGGTATTTTTACCGCCAAATCACGGGGAATCGAAATCATGGCCACTTGTTTGGTGCTGGGTTTGAGACTGATAATAATATTGGTATCGCTCAAAAATGGGCCGTCATGGCCAGTCCCGCCAATACCGAGCAGCAGAATATTAACCCGATCATTCTCTTGCCCGGCTAGTATGGCGCCATTGGGAAAGATAAAGTTCTTCACAGCGGTCAGTGACCACATGGTTTTTGGAGACAACCGTTTGCCCGTGCTGTTGCTATTGTGCGACAAAGCCAAACGGCCAATGCCTACTCCCAAAAAAACAATGAGCAGAATAACAAAAAACCAACCGCCCTTTTTGGCGGCGCGCGGTAGGGGTGACTCCGGTTTAGCCGACCGGGGGGTTAAAAGATTAATAGTTTCATGAGGAGGTGGTGGAAATTCACCACTTTTCCTGGTTATCATAGGGTAACTATCTTTGATCAGGCAGCGCTATTTTTGGCTAGTTTAGACTAAAATAGTATTGTATCATAGCGTTTACAGCTTTTCAACCGGGCGTCCCATCATCTTGATGTAACGCTAACCCTATGGTATAGTTTGAGTAAGCTGGGTGTTTAGCTCAGTTGGTTAGAGCGTTGCGTTCACATCGCAAAGGTCACAGGTTCGAGTCCTGTAATACCCACCAATATTATTTTTGGCGTTCATTAAAAAAAGCCGCGAAAGCGTGGCTAGTGAGAAGTTTCTCTTTTTGATTATGAACACCACGCACTCCTCATTCTCAATGTAGATCATGGTTTTAAAATTGGTTTGTTATACAAAATATGGGTATACTTGACATTGTAAGTATACATATAGTATACTATACCCATGAATTACATCAGAACAATTTTTGACCAAGTATACCAAAATATCGGCAAAAAGCCCGTATTGGTGCTGTATGGTGCCCGGCAGGTGGGTAAAACTACCTTGATAAAGTCGATTATCGGCCAGTTTTCTAACACCTTGTATTTACAAGGCGATGACCCCAAAGATGCACTGCTTTTGGAGCATCGATCAGCCCAGGAGCTCTCCGAGCTGGTGGCCGGGTATGAACTAGTCGTGATTGATGAAGCCCAAAGAGTAAAAGATATTGGCATTACGCTGAAGTTGATCGCCGACAATGTCCCAACAGCGCGAGTGATCGCTACCGGCTCATCGGCTTTCGAACTAGCTAATAAGTTAAGCGAGCCGCTGACCGGTAGAAATCGTAAATTTTATTTGTATCCGTTATCAATCCAAGAGGTGGTATCGGCGTATGGCCAGTTAGCAGTGAATAAAACACTCGATTCCTATTTGACCTTCGGCATGTATCCGCAAATAGTTAACGCGCCCTCCAGACAAGATAAGGCGACACTCATCAAAGAATTGGCTGGAGATTATTTGTTTAAAGACTTATTTTTATTTGGCGACATACGCAATTCATTTGCTTTCGAAAAATTAGTCAAACTGATTGCTTTGCGCATCGGCAGTGAAATTTCCTATACCGAACTCGCCAAAGAAGTGGGCGTGAGCCGCGATACTATCTACAATTATATTAATCTACTCGAACAAGCCTTTATTATTTTTCGTCTGACGCCGCTCTATACCAACAAAACCACAGAGATTAATAAGCGACACAAAATATATTTTTACGATGTCGGCATACGCAACGCGCTCCTTGGCAACACTGATCCGATCGATATTCGACCAGATAAAGGAGCAATATTTGAAAATTGGTTCATTGCCGAAACCGTGAAAGAACGTGCCTATAGCAACCGCGCGAGCGAAGTTCATTTTTGGAGAAATCGACAGGGATCGGAAGTAGATTTTGTTGAGTTGATCAGTTCAAACAAACAAATGGCTGCCTACGAATGCAAATGGCAGGAAACAACGAGCGCGCCAGCATCATTCACCACGGCCTATCCCAACGCTAATTTTAAATGTATTACCACCAAAAATATTGTGGAACATTTTGTAGTATGACTAAAAAATACCTAATAATTATCGGCATTGTTATTGTAGTCGTCATTGGGCTATTGTCTTGGCGTAATAAGAATCTCCCCTCCCAGCCCATAAGTATCCGCTCGGCGGACGGCATTATCACCCTGGAAATTCCGAGGTCATCAATACCGCCAGGACAGAATAGCGCGGCTATCGGCATCCAAGCCTTGCCGGCCGACGCCTTTTGGGGAATCAAAAAAAATGTTCCTGGTCCGGCCTATAAACTCGTGCCGGATGGCTTGGTATTTACGTCTCCAATAATCCTGCGGGCCATCACAAAATCAACCGGGGTTATACCGCAATTACTCCATGTATCGCAGGGAGGCACCGAGTTTATTCAACCCACTATTATTCGCCTAACGGCTGACGATAAAATGGTAGCCGAGTTCGCCCTCGCCCACTTTAGCGAGATCGGTCTTGATTTTCAGCAGGGCACCTTTCGCTACGAGCTTACTTCCGGCGGGGAGGCGCCCGTGGGACAGACATTGCCCTGGGAGCTCAACATTACCGTCAACCAACAAGAACAATATTTTATGCGTGGCGTGGGCTGGTCGCAGGATGTGGCGCGCTTGCGAACCAATGCCGAACATGGCCTGGGCTATAGAGAAGCTCGGAAAAAACTCGACGAAGCCGAGGCTCTGGGCGGATATTACTACCAGGTCGCCCCGGGCACCGCGTACACTGTCTCTGCTTTTGCGGTGGAAAATAACGATAACATCTTATCCCCGGCCACACTCAATTCCTTGGCAAAAGAACAGAAAGAATATCAGCCCTTTCGCTATGCGGCGCAATTTACCTGTTCTCGCTCCGGCACTTCCCATCCTGCGCCTTCTCGTATAGATATAATCTATCGCATGCGTACCAGAGAACATATCGTTGGCCGGGATGATAAGGTTGCCTACCAGGGCAACACCGCCACACTTTTTTTGCCGGCCAAAGACTACACTTGTTTGGCGGCCAGGGCCGAACCAGTCCAAGAAAGGATCCCAGTCATTGAAGATAGCGCGGCCACCACACTTCCCCGGCCGTCTAAACCATCTGAGGACAAGATCATGGTGTGTGGTCTCCCTGGCGGACCAGCGTGTCCAAAGAGGTGAGGTAACACCTTGCCCTAAAAATAGTACAGGAAAAATAAAAGTAGAAAATAATAAC
>CAZXIF010000003.1:0-6041 GCA_964640395.1 uncultured Gammaproteobacteria bacterium
AGAGCAGGGTGTCGAAGTGCCGATTTTATTTGACCGATCTATCCAGCGGGCGGGGCCAGGGTATGAATACTTTTTGGCCGGATTGTATAGCGTGTTTGGTCATCATTATGAAGCGGTATGGGTATTTCAGGCGTTGTTGCACGCAGTCACTGCTGGTTTATTGTGGTTGATTGCCCGGCGCATGTTTGGTGAGCAGGGCCAGCGCGCCGGAGTAGCGGCGGCGCTGTTGTTCGGACTGCATCCGGATCTGATCGAAATCGCTGCCATGCTCCTGACCGAGACAATGTATCTGTTTTTTATAACCCTTATTATTTATTTGTTCGTGCTGGTATATGATCATACGCGCAGTTGGGCGCATGCGGCCGCGCTCGGGCTCGTATTGGCGCTAGGATTCTTAAGTCGTCCGACGGTAGTACTCTTTATCCCGGTTATCATTATTTTGTACGTGGTACGACGAGCTATTCCTCAGTTAGTTTTGTGTCTGGTCGTGGCGGGGGCGGTGGTGGCTCCGTGGGCAGCGCGGAACTGGAAAATTTACCACCAATTCATACCCACTACGCGTATTGGTGATTATAATATCTGGATTGGGAACACCCTCCAAGCCGATGGCGGGCAGCTCTCGGGCGGATTTAACCCGTGGGATGATTATATTGAGCGATATGGGTTTGCTGAGGTGCATGCGAAGGCTAGCGGTGAATTTAAATCTTTTATCGTAAGCCATCCGGCTCGATTTGTGCAGCTGACATTGATCCGTACCGTACGGTACTTTAGTTTGATACGGCCGATGGGTTTTTGGTTTTATCAAACGGGTTGGCCGCAACTGGTGTTTGTCGGGTTTTCCGGAGTTGGTATTGCTCTCTTATTTATATTCGGATTTGCGGGGCTGGTACAACTTTGGGTGAGTCGTCCGGGATTGCCCCGCTATTTGGCAGCGCTGGCTCTGACGGCTCCGTTGCCCTTGCTTATCACCGTAGTACAATCACGCTATCGATTTCAGATATATCCGTTTTTGGCTTTGTTTGCCGGATATTTTATATTTTACGCGTTGGCGAAAAAAGGCTGGTGGAAAGAGAAGGTTTTTTTAATCCCGACCCTTTCATTGTTTGTCATTAGTCTCATTGACATTGGTCTCAATGCAGGTAGAGTATGGGAGCGGATCGCGCAGTTTTTTTAAAGTTGACGTATGGTTGTTGATACACAAAAAATATATTATTTGGCTAATGTGCGGCTGCCTACGGAAAAGGCGCATGGTTTGCAGATCATGAAAACATGTGAAGCGTTGGCTCGTCAGGGAGTAGCGGTGGAACTGATTGTGCCGCAGCGACTTAACCCTATTAAAATTGATTCGTTTGATTTTTATTCGGTTGAGAAGAATTTTAAGATTACCCGTTTATGGTGTTGGGATTTAGTTTCTGGAAACCGATTGGGCGCGTTGGGGTTTTGGATAGAGAGTTGGACATTTTATCGATCGGTTAAAAAATATTTAAGGGGGCAGTCTGCGGGCGTGTATTACACGCGCGATCTTTCCCTGGCTTACTGGCTGTCTAAGATATTCACACCGGTGTATTATGAAATTCATACGTTGCCGGGTAAGGTCAGTTCTCGTTATCGCGCAGCTTGGGATAGGGTGCGAGGCTTGGTTGTTATTAGTAATGGATTAAAGAAACAATTGATTGAATGGGGAATAAAAGAAGAAAAAATACAGGGTGCCAGTGATGCTGTCGATGAAAAACAGTTCCATATTATTGAGACCAAGAGTGAATGTCGGAAGAAATTGAACCTCCCAGGGAATGCTAGCATTGTCGTATACACCGGTCATTTGTATGAATGGAAGGGGGCGGCCCTGTTGGCGCAAGCATCTAGTCAATTATCTCCTGGAGTACAGGTATATCTAGTAGGCGGCACCACCGAAGATGTGGTTCGATTTAAAGATAGGTATCAGTCACCTAATTTGCATATGGTTGGTTGGCAACCCCACCAACTAATTCCTTATTGGGATAAAGCTGCCGATGTATTAGTATTGCCCACCAGTGGAAAAGAAAAAATCGGAGCGCTCTATACTTCGCCCATGAAATTGTTTGAATATTTTGCGTCTGGGAACCCTATCGTGGCTGCTCGCTTACCCTCACTCCAGGATAATTTGAGAGAAGATCAAGTGGTTTTTTTTGAAGCTGATAATGTTAATGATTTAGTACGCGCTATTACGAGCGCTTTAACGCATCCCCCAATAAGACAAGAATTTAACAGGGGTTATTCATGGAATAAGCGAGCGAGCGCTATAAAAAATTTCATTGAACGCGGGTCGGCTTTGTAAATTGGAAATTGAAACTTAGAAATTCAATGTATGTGTGGGATCAACGGATTTAATTTTAATGACCAAGCCTGGATCGACGCGATGAACGCTTTGACGCATCACCGTGGGCCAGATCGCACGGCCTCGTGCCTCAAACCCGGGATTTCTTTTGGGCATAATCGTTTGGCGACACTTGATTTGTCGGAGCGCGGTAATCAGCCGATGTGGGATGATCGAGGTGAGGTCATGATCATTTTTAATGGGGAGGTTTATAATTGGCAGGAATTGCGACGTGATTTGGAAAAGAAATATACGTTTCGTTCGAACAGTGATACTGAGGTGGTATTGTACGCGTACAAAGAATATGGTGTTGATTGTTTTGCCAAATTAAATGGCATTTTTGTCATCGCGCTATGGGATTGTCGCAGTGAACAGTTGATTATCGCTCGGGATCACGTGGGGGTAAATCCTTTGTATTACTATCATGATGGCCAGCGATTTATTTTTTCGTCCGAGATCAAGGCGATTTTAGCGCACGATATTCCGCGACGGGTGGATATGACGGCGTTTAATTTATATTGCAAATTATTGTATGTACCACTGCCCCATACGATGTTTCAGGGTATCAGCAAATTGTCGCCAGCGACGTATGGAATTATCCACCGGGGAAAGCTCAGGTTAACCCGTTACTGGCAGGTGCCGACGTATCAGAATACCGAGCGCTCATACGCCGAAACGGTGACCGAGGTACATGATTTATTTAAAGATTCAGTGCGACGGCAACTGGTAGCGGACAGGCCGGTGGGGATTTTTTTATCGGGCGGATTGGATTCGACGGCGGTGCTCGGCGCGGCTAGTGAAATAGGGGTAAGCGGTATCAAGACTTTTTCGGTGGGATTTAAAGATAGCACTGATCCGCAAAAATTTAACGCGGATTTTGACTTGGCGCGGCAGACGGCAAAGCATTACGGGGCAAATCATCATGAGCTGATGGTGGGGCCGCAGGAAATTTTGCAGTGTTTAAAAAAAGTGGTCTGGCATTTGGATGAGCCAAATAGCAATCCCACTGCCGGAGCGATGTTTTTGCTCTCTCAGCTGGCCAAGCCGGATGTCGCGGTGGTACTGGGTGGTGACGGAGGAGATGAGTTGTTTGGCGGGTATCCGCGCTATTTGTATAGTGCCTGGATCAGCGCCTTTCAACGTTGGCCGGGTAGTCTGCAAAGAGCTGTCTTGGCTGGATTAAAATTGGCAGGACAACAGGTCGCAGTGAATAAATTGATGACCTCTCCCGGGTCCGCTAGGATTTCGACTTTTTTGTCACAAAAAAATAATTTGATTAAGTCGCTAGTTTCACCACAGGCTTTTCAGGAATCTGCGGATGATAATTATTTACAGCAGCGTTTTTTTTCGTCTGATTCCGCGCTTAGTCCTGATTTTGAACGGATGTTTATGAGTGTGGATCGGCAGAGCTGGATGGTAGACGAGTCGCTGTTACGAACAAATAAAATGTGTTTGGGGTGGGGGGTAGAGCCGCGTGTGCCAGTACTCGATATTCGACTGGTGGAATTAGCGGCGCGGATTCCGACGGAATGGAAGTTTTCTCGTTGGCAGCGTCCCAGCCATTTCCAAGGTAAGAAAATTTGGCGGGACGCGATCCAAGATTGGCTGCCGGATCATGTTAAGCATGAGCGCAAACGCGGCTGGTTCACTCCGATGGCCAAGTGGATGCGGGGAGATTTGCGACCGCTGGTAGAAGCGACACTAGCGCCGGGCAATTTGAATGAGGAGTTTTTTGATGTAGCAGCGGTGCAGCGTATTTGGCAGGGTCATTTGACCAGTAGAGTTTATAACTTTAACATTATTTGGGCGATTGTTATGTGGCAGCTCTGGTACAATGAATTTATGTTGGAGAAATCTAGGTTTTTCTAGATATGTCATTTTTTAAGCGAGAATTATTGGTTCTTTTAGCTTTGTTTGTAGCGGTGTTGGGAGTGTGTGTTTATCATTTTACTACCAATCCGGCATCTTGGTTTGATGAAGGGATTTATCAGCAGGTTGTCCATAATATGGCTTTTGCTGGTCGGGCTGGACTCCAACTCTCACCAGGTGAGTACAGTGAATTTTCGCTGATTTCGGTGGGGTATTCGGTGTTTTATCCGGCAGTCGTGGCGATGCGCGTTTTTGGCGACAGCATTGTCCTGCTGCGACTGGTCGCGGTGATTTTTTTATTTATTTTTGTCGGGGCGTTCTATGCATTGGCGAAACGTTTGTATGGATCTCGTTTGGCTCTGTGGTCAATGGCGTTGCTGGTCACCTTTTCACCGTTGTATGGCAATGGCAAAAATTTTTTAGGTGAGGGGCCGGGGTTGGCTTATTTCGCCCTCGGTCTGTGTCTGCTCTATAGCAGTTTGGCCATAGGGAAGAAATCACTATTCAAATCTTTGGGGGCAGGTTTATTGCTTGGGTTAGCGGTGAGCGCGAAGCCGATTTATTTGCTTATTATACCGGCTATCGGTATTACTTATTTGTGGCAGTATAAAATACATCTGGTGGACCGGGTCGGGCGGTTGCGGACTGCTTTGGTGGCAATCGGGATGGTTGTGGCGGTCGCGGTGTGGATTGTGACGCAATTTGGTTTTTCTACCTCGCCGACACGTATTTTGAATCATTACCGTAATCCGAATGTAGTCGGTGATGCCGGGCTCCAAGTGAAGCAAAATTTACGGCGGTTTGTGACTGAGTCAACACCGCTGCATTTCACGTTACTCTTGGTGGTAGCGGTGGCATATGTTGTGTTGAGTATTAGGAAGAAAAGAAAATTATCCGGAGTGGAGATGATCGTGTTCTTATTTTCGGTTTTGGTTTTTATATCCTATGTGCGTACTGCTGGGTGGTATCGGTATTTGTTTCCGGGGCAGGTATTGTTGTTGTTGTTTTTTCCGGTTGGTTTGCAGGCGGTGGCGGAATTATGGCCACGTTATCAGGTGATTGGACAACGGT
Organism: uncultured Gammaproteobacteria bacterium; assembly: GCA_964640395.1. Lineage (GTDB taxonomy): Bacteria > Patescibacteriota > Patescibacteriia > Magasanikbacterales > GWA2-37-8 > CAZEDL01. Next base: position 5,294 of record CAZXIF010000003.1, read on the forward strand.
TGGCCGTGGCTTTCTGCGCGCTGGTATTGGCTGCCCAGCTATTTCCTATGTATCAGGAGCGGTTTGGGGGCGGCAGTGATGCTCCAACAGCCTTCGAGCCTTTTTTACAGGCGATCGCTCCAACTAGTACGGTATTTTTTTACAATTTGCCTCAGATCGCGGCGCGGTTCCAGCAGGCCAATTATTGGCAGTTTGTGTTTATTAATCCGCATATTAGTTATGGGCAGGAGAATATACCGAAGATTTCTGTGGGATTTTTTGATTATTTATTTATTCCGCGTAGCGTACTGAATGAGGGGCAGCTGGTCCGAGTTCCCGCTTGTTACGAAATTAGAGATGAGATTAAGGGAATTATTTTTTATCAAAAAAATTCCGCACTAGTGTGTGGAAGTGAAACCCAAAGCGGATTTATTTTTTGAGGTAGTTGTTGATTTTTAGGAAGTCGGCGATCGTCTGGGCCAGTGACTGCGCGAGGGGTGGAGCGTAGTGAACAGAGTCTACGTATAGGGCTTCCTGGATTTTCTCCTGGATATCGGCCGCCCATAAAAAATTATTTCCCGGATTTATTTTTTTGCTTTTGATCAGAGTGGCGAATTCGGGGTAGGTGTATTTGGAGTATTGGTGGGTATCGTCGTCACCGGCGGCTTCTGCTCCGAATGCGTGGTAGGCTAGGTCGTACTTATACAGGGGGATAGGTTGCCAGACGAAGAGCGTTTGTATGTTGTACGCGGAGGCTAGTGACTCCACC
>CAZXIF010000004.1:0-18348 GCA_964640395.1 uncultured Gammaproteobacteria bacterium
GTGCGCGGGGGCGATAATGCTCGCAAAAAATGTGTTGCACAAAACGACTGATCAGCGAATGCTTGAGTTGATGAATATTACGGTGGATCGGAATGCGTATGGGCGACAGAGTGAGTCTTTTGAAACTGAGCTGGATTCAAAGTTCGGGAAATTTCACGCGGTGTTTATTCGGGCGCCGCGGATCATGGCGGTAGGAAAAAATACGGTAGTGTTGGCGACGTATCAAACAGAAGTGGTGGCGATAGAAGAACGTTTGCCTGGTCATTATTATCTGGCGTTGGCGTGGCATCCGGAGATTACGACTACACGCTGGCACCGGTATTTTATTGAACAAGTTTTTCATCAAAATTAATTCCCTCCTTGAGGAGGGTCAGGGAGATGTAAAAACGTTAGCCAACATCCCCCGCGCCCCCCTCAAGGGGGGATTTGGGTTGTATTTTTTTTACTGTCTGTTATACTATTTTTACTTTCTACCCCATTTAAATTTCAAATTGAGTATAAAAGGTCGAATCTCATTAATTAATTTTTTGATATATTTTCTATGCAAGATTCAAACATGATGTCTAATAAAGGCGGTTCAGCGGTGATGGTGGGAGTGGTGATGGCGGTGATTGGTTTGGTGGTGGGCTATGGTGTAGCCAGTATGACCAAGAGCAAAGATGTGGCGGTGGTTCCAGAAGCGACCACGCCTGACGCGATGGTAGCCAAACCAGCCCCGACTACGGATACCGCGGCAGCTGATTTGCGTGTATTGTTGAATGCGTTGGAACGTCAGCACGTAAATTTGGCTTCGGCCGCGGTGCGCGCTGGATTTGATGGCCGAGAAGAATTTGGCGCTTTGGCCAAAGCCTTGGACTCCAACTCGGTGCAGCTCTCAGAAGGGATCGCTAGTATCTATGGTAAACCAGCCGGAGATCGTTTCCTCGAAATTTGGCGCAGTCATATTGGTTTCTTTGTTGATTATACGGTCGCAGCCAAAAAAGGCGATAAAGCCGGTATGGATAAAGCCGTAGCCAACTTGGGCGGGTATATTGATGGTATTGCTGATTTCTTGTCCAAAGCTAATCCGAATTTGCCGCGCGAAGCGGTGAAGTCACTCGTGAGTGAACACGTTGGCTTGCTCAAAGCCGCTGTCGACACTTATGGCGCCAAGGATTACGCTGGTTCTTATGAGAATCAGGCCAAAGCCGACGCGCAGATCGGAAAAATCGCCGATGCGCTCGCTGGCGCGATTGTGAAACAGAACCCGGATAAATTTTAAGTCCCTGGTCTTCGTCTAAAAGAAAACCCTTTTGATTCGCCTGCCTGACGGTAGGCAGGTCGGGAGGGTTTTTTGGTTGATTAAGATTTGACAAGTGACAAGTGACAAGTATAAAGTGACAAGTGTAATTATTTTTTAATTTACTTATATGAACAGCAAACAAGGCGTAGGGTTAATGATTGTAGCAGGGGCAATGTTATTTATGGGTGGTGGCTGCGCTAATGGTGTGCCATCAGCAACGGCTCCAGCTACTCCAGCGGTTACCCCAGCGGTTCCGGCTGCGGTAACCGCTCCAGCGGCTGAAATGGTTCCGGTGGTAATGATTCAGGACTATGCTTTTGTGCCAGCCAAATTGGTGGTTAAAAAAGGCACCAAAGTTACCTGGACCAATAAGGATAGTACTAAGCATACGGTAACGGGGGATACGGCGGGGGAAGCGGCCAGCGCCTTTTTTGGTCAGAATGAAACGTTCGCCCACACGTTTGAAAAGACGGGTACTTTTTCCTACCACTGTGAACCGCATCCGTATATGAAGGCAGTGGTTGAAGTCACGGAATAATTTTTGTAACATGACTAGAAATTGGAAATTAGAAACTGGGGAGTAAATGGCGAACCTTACTCGCTCAATCCCTAATTTCTAGTTTCCAATTTCTTATTTCTCTATGTATGTCCAGTGAATCGCAAGTTTCTGTTTCGCCGCTTTATTATGTGGTAATTTTGGTGGTGGCCGGTTTAGTTGGTTTTGGGGTGACCAGATGGCAGGAAGCACAGAGTTCAGAGTCATCGGTGGCATTAGTAACTCCGGTGGCCAGTCCGGCAGTTCGGCCATTGTTCCAGGAAGTCAGTTTGCTTACGGATCGGGCCGAACCGAATACCATTTTGATTCCGGTCGGCGGGGAGGTTCAGTTCAATAGCAAAGATGGCCGACAGCATAGTCTAGCTCAAGGAGAGGGTGACGAGTACGGACATGCCCATGGCCATGATCAGGCTGGCCTGGAATCAGGGCTGTTTGGCGCCGAAGAAGGGTACAAAGTAACCTTTAAAAAGACGGGAGCTTTTTTCTTTCATGACCACCTGAATCCAAAAGTAGGGGTGAGTGTGGTGGTGTACTAGCTACGAGTCCTCAGTACTTAGTACTTAGTACCTAGTCCTTAGCGAGATTGAAGTTGTAAGTGTTAGTCGTCATCATGGCCGCGAACGAGTTTCCAGAGTTTCCACAGGGCGCGTAGGATAACGAGGAAAATGATGGCCATGAGCCACCAGGTGTTGAGGATTAGAATAGTCAGAGAAATAAGCCAACTATACACCAGCTGTTTAGTTGGTTTTTTGTTTTCAGGAATTTTTATAAAGGTTTTATCTGCGAGAGCGTTGATTGTTTCAGTAAGAATGGGGTCGCTTGGTTGGCCATTTTGCAGGTCGGATTTTATACTTTGATTTTTGGATTCTAGGCCGGCGGTGAGCGAGGCGATAAAACGTTCAAATTGATTGCCTAAGCCGCTCTTCGTCTCGGTGACGGTAGGCAGGTTGGCGGCTGGGTTTGAGGGTGGTTCACCAGAGGAGGATGTCGCAGTGGGCTCTGTGGCGGAGGAGCCAAGGCTATTTCTAACCAGATCAAGTAGTTGCTCAACAGCCTGGCCGAGCAGGCTAGAGACCGCAGCTGCGGCAGCAGTCGTTTTGGTGGTTAGGGAGGTGGTCGGACTGGAATTTTTTAGCAGCTCAGTATTTTGCAGGCCGGGGCTGTCATCAGTAATTGTTGCCAGAGAAGAAGCCGGAGTTTTGCTGATGATCGGGGTGGTGGGAACTGTTTGTACATCGATATCGGAGGAAGCCGCGCGCAGCGCAATAGAAGAGGGAGGTTGGCCGATGTCTGATTTTTTGGGGTTGAGGATCACCGCTCTAATAGCGTGAGTGCCGGGAGTGACCGACCAGTCGATCCATTGTTCTATGAGACGCTCGCCCACGACTGAGAAGGGTACGTCGCCGATGGCTTGGTCATTGTCAAAGACGCGCACGACTCCAAAAATATCAGCCGGTGATTGGTTTTGGAGAGTGAAGTAAATGCGGATAACTTTGGTTTCCGCGAATAGTGGGTTCGTAGAGTAGCGAAAACCACTGGCAAAACCAGCGTTGAGCGTGGTGCTTGCGGCGCTCTCTGCCTTGGCGTACGTAGGCAAACACAGAAGGCCGATGGTTAGGAGTGTTAGTAGCTTGCTTATTGGAATGAGAAATTTTTTGTTCATACTTAAGGTAGTTATAGAGTATTTTATTTAGCCTATTTTGGCAACTGGGATTACTTATCCACACCCATACTCATTGACACCCGCTTTTAAAAGAAGTGGATTAAGAGTATAATCTATTTATCTGAATTTTGTTTGTATTTAGAAAAGACATTTTAACATGACAAAAAAAGATTTTATATCGTCGCCGCTGGCGGGAGCGAAACAGTATGTGCCGTGGATAATAGGGATGTTAGTGTTAGTTTTTTTTGTTATAGCTTTTTTTATTTTTGATTTTAGGAGTAACAAATCAAATTTAGGGACTGTTGGCTCAGAAGCAAATTCAACCACAGCCAATGGTCAGCAAGATCTGCGTTCCAAAGATTCCCTTAACCAGCAATTGGTGGATGTTTATAGTGACAGCAATGCTATTAATGATCTGATTAAAAAATTGGGCAAACATATTTATTTACCGACTGGTAAAGTAACTATTACGACCGTGGTTGATGCCGACGCTTTACGTAAAGATAACCCGGTTTTTTATCAATACGCCAAAAAGGGTGATCGGGTTGTCTTGTATCCAACCGTAGCTATTTTGTATGATCCGGTAGTTGATTTGGTTTTGGATGTGGCCCATTTCGCAGCCCCGACTGAAGAAGTTAAAAAATAATTTTTTAATTAACTTTAATATTTAAATTACCATCTCTATATTAAAAAAGAGGGTAAAAATTTTAACTTAAACCATATGTTGCGAGGAAAAAAAGTATATTCGATACTGCTGTCGCTGGGAACTGCGGCGGTATGTCTCGTGTCGGCGCCAGTCGTGTTAGCGGCCACCACGATTGGGAATGACGTGAGCATCGGCGGCACGTTGTCGGTGACAGGGGCGGCCACCACCACTATCGTCACGACCAGTCTCTATATTAGCGTTGGTGGTACACCAGCTAGCTTTAATGCCAGTTACGCAAACGGCAGTGCTAATTTGAGCGGAAATTTATCAGTGGATGGCACTGCGGCCGTAAGCAGCACGCTCATCGTTGGTGGGGTCTCTACTTTCCGTGGGAATATTTTAGCGGATGCCAACAATATTCCGAATATAGGTGGTTTTGGTTCAGCCTTTAAAAATGTCTATTCTTCCGGTACTCTATTTGGCTCAGCCGCCACTTTTGTGGGAGCAGCTGGTGTTTCCAGTACCGTGGTTACTAGCAGTCTTTATTTGAGTGTTGGTGGCACACCGGCTAGCTTCAATGCCAGTTTCGCCGCTGGGAGCGCCAACTTAAAAGGCAATTTATCAGTCGACGGCACCGCAGCGGTAAGTAGTACCCTTATTGTGGGTGGGGCGGCAACATTCCGCGGGAATTTGTTAGCGGATGCAAATAATGTCCCAAGTCTTGGAGCTTACGGTTCAGCCTTTAAAGATGTCTATTCTTCCGGTACGATTTTTGGCGCTGCAGTTAGTTTGACTGGAGCAAGTACCTTGACTACGGTCACCAGCAGCATCGTTACTACCAGTCAGTATTTGAGTGTCGGTGCGACCCCAGCCAGCTTCAACGCCAGTTTCACGGGTGGGAGCATCAATGCTGCAAAGTTGTCTCTTGACGGCGCCGCAGCGGTAAGTAGTACCCTTATTGTGGGTGGGGCGGCAACATTCCGCGGGAATTTGTTAGCGGATGCTAATAACGTTCCTGATATCGGTGCCTTTGCATCAGCCTTTAAGAATGTCTATGCTTCGGGCAGTTTATTTGCTGCAAGCAGTACTATTTACAACCCAGTTAATACCTCGACTATTTATATGAATTCAGGTGTGGCAAATACGGGTGGAAGAATTATACTTAAAGGAGTTGGGCTAGCAGCTAATACTTGTTTGGAGGTATATTTTGGTGCTACAGCTCCTAATGGAGCCCTTGGTTTAGCGACGTCAACCATTAGTTGTACTGGCTTTTAAGTTTTTTGCTTAAATAATTTTTCTTGCGCAAATTATTTTGCACTAGGGAAAGCACTCCTCTCTAAAATATGAATAAATTACGCTATCTGCTGATGCTGGGAGCAATGCTGCTTCTCCCAACTAGCCAGGTTCTAGCAGCTTTTGATGACGTTACCGTTAGTGACACTACCGTATCGATCGTACTTCCCGGTAACGGAAAGACTTACACTATAGATTCCTCAACTAAGGCAGAATCATTCACCGTGAACACAAATACGATTGATTTTAGACTTAATACTGGATCTCGCGTCTTGCTGCAGTCAACCGACAAGAGTGTTTTTCTAAGTTCTGGTGATACTACCTGCTCCACGATCGTGACGGTTTGTGGCTCAAATTCTTCTTCGATATTAATAACCTGTACTAATCCGGCTGGTAATACTAACGATCATACCCTTACCTTGACTCCGACCGGTACCTGTACACCCCCTGATTTAGGGGGTGGCGCGGGAGCGGCTTCTCCTGGTCCATCGGGTGGAGGTGGAGGTGGAGGTGGCGGAGGTGGTGGCGCTCCGGCCCCAACTCCGAGTCCAACTCCAAAACCGGCGCCAACACCGGCGCCAACACCAGCTCCCGCCCCCCAACCACTACCCGAGCCAACTCCAGAACCGGTAGTAAAACCAGTTGTCAACTATAAGTTTACCCGGTATTTGAGTCCACGCTCAAAAGGAGTGCTGTTGGTAAAGGAAATTTCAGAGCTTCAAAAACGATTACAAAAATTAGGCTTCCTGTCAGTTAAGGTGAAAGCAAATGGAGTCTATGGAGTATCCACTACAGCGGCCGTAAAGGCGTATCAGAAAAAGAACAAGATTGTAGAGACCTATGTAGGAGCAAAAACCAGAACGGCCTTGAATAAGTAATAATTCGGATTTGAAAAAATCTCCTAGACTAAAGTTTAGGAGATTTTTAATTTAGCGAGACAGTATTTATTTTTTTAATTCTTCCGGTTGGAAGCTTTTTACTACCCGATTATGGTAGTATTTATCCCAGCGAGAATCCTGTACCGAAGCGAAATTTATGGCACCGGTATTATTTGAAAATATAACCGTCATCACCGGCGCTTTGGCAATGTCGCGGTTAGTCTTGGTTGAAAAAATGGCAAAGTGACTTTCTTCCAGAGTGGTTTGAGCTTTATTTTCCAGGAGTTCATATCCATCGGGGATGTAGATTGAGAAACCATACTTTCCCCCGATTGGCTTAAAGTTATAACTAAACCATGTTTCGGTCTCGGACGGAGGTTGATCATCGAGTAATTTTTGCTCTATGGCATCTATCTTATTCGCTAGTTTTTGATTACTCTTTTTTAAGTAAAAGCTATGGATGGTTACTAGAGAGATGGCTGTTAGGCCGAGGCAACCAACAATCATAAAAATGACAATTTTAGTAACTTTATTATTTTCTAGCATACAGACGAAGAGATAAAGATTAACTCATTAAAATTGTACACTCTTTTCCTATAGTTGACAATTAGCATGATTTTAGTTATTCTGTCACTATCTTGATTTTAAGGGGCAAAATATTCGCGGTAGTAGTTCAGTTGGTAGAACGCTTCCTTGCCAAGGAAGAGGTCGCCGGTTCGAATCCGGTCTGCCGCTCGAGTATGAGCTTTTTAGCTTTTTAGGATGGTAGCTTCTTAGGTCACTGACTAATAAGCTAAAAAGCTAAGTAGCTAATAAGCTACAAATAAAACACAGCGGGATGGAGCAACTGGCAGCTCGCCGGGCTCATAACCCGGAGGTTATAGGTTCGAGTCCTATTCCCGCAACGAAATAAAAAATCCCGATACCATCGGGATTTTTTGTTTGCTCCCACCCCTCCTAACCTCCCCTCCCCAGTCATTCGACGGGGCACGGCGGGCAGGGGAGGGAACGAAGTGATTTTATTTTTTGAGCTGTTTTATGGAATAGGCAGCTTGGAGCGCGGCGGTGATGGCAGCGGCACCGGCTGAAAGGCGTGAAGCGGCTTGTGGCTTTTTGTTGAGGGTTAAGATGCCAAAACCAATGGGAATCGTATAGTCTAGCATGACTTCACCGATGCCGTCCGCCACGATCTGACAGACATAATCAAAATGAGGCGTATCTCCCCGAATTACAGTGCCCAGAGCAATTAGACAATTATATTTTTTACTGGCAGCTAAGGCTTGGAGCATTACCGGTATTTCAACACAGCCGGCTACACGCACGGTGGTAATATTTTTGGGCTTCACGCGATAGAGCTCCAATTCGGCCAGGGCGCTGGCTAACAAATGACTGGTAAGGTCATGGTTAAATTCGGACACTACGATACCGACTCGGAAACTGCTGGCATCAAAAAGAGGAAACTTGCCGTTCGTACTATCTTGCATAGCGCTTAGTTGTGAGATAATTCAGTTTGGTAGTATTGCTCATAAATTTCCCAGAAAGCCAGGAATAGAGCGGCAATGATTGGCCCGATGACCACACCGGAAGCTCCAAAGACCACGATCCCGCCAAAGGTAGAAAACAGAATCAACAGGGGATGCATTTGGAGGTTTTTGCCAACTATAATCGGACGCAAGACATTGTCGATGGTGCTGATAACCAAAAGTCCTACGCCCGCCACCACGAGGCCGCCCGTGATATCACCGGTGATGAACAGGATCAAGCTGGCTGGGACCCAAACGATGGCGCAGCCAATGCCCGGGGTAATAGAGAAAAAAGCCATCAGAATGCCCCAGATCAACGCGCCTTGAACACCGGCGAAGGCGAAGGCCAAGCCGCCGATGAGACCCTGGATACTGCCAATAATAAGGACGCCTTTAATAGTGGCGAGCGCGGTTGAGGTAAATTTTTTATACAATAATAATTCGTAGCGATCGCCCAGCGGGCACAGGTACATGAGTTTTTTGAGGAGCGTTTCTCCATCGCGCAGAAAAAAGAATAAAGCGTAGAGCATGAGAATGAACAGTCCAATTACGGTGAGAGAGTTTTGAGTGATGCTGGTGGCCGTGTTGAAAATAAAGGTTACCACGCTATTGCTGACGTCCGCGATTTTCTCACTGACCACTTTTTCGTCGAAAGAGATTTTGGACGTTAATTGATTATTACGCAAAAAGCTGACGAAAGACTGGAGGGATTGGTTTATTTGGCCGCGGTTGTCATTGACCGTGCCATACAGGTTCACTGATTCTTTGACCAATAAGGTGCCGAGAAAGGTAAGTGGTAGTAGTATGCTGAGCATAATAATGAGAAGCGATACAGCGGCACTCAGGTTGGGGCGTTTGAAGAGGCTGTTGATTTTTTTAAACAGAGGATAGAAAAGAGTGGCGATAACAGCGGCCCAGAATAATGGGAAGGCGAAAGGTTTTAGAATGGAAAAAAATAGCAGGGTCACTAGCAGGAGCAGGCCTAGAAAAAGAAAGTTTTTGATTTTATTGAAATCCATATATTGAAATAACAAATATCAAATAACAAATATCAAATATCAAGGGTGTCCTTATTTATTGGGACAAAGTAACTGGAATCAGTTTACCAGATTAGGCTTTTTTGGCAACTAGCCCTCCCACCAACAAATTACTGCCAGCGTACGATTAAACGATTGTGCTAATTTTTAGAGGTATTAATGGGTAGTTTTAGTTGGTGGGAGGGCAAGGAGAGCGCGGAGGGTGGAAACAGAAATCACGCGGAAGGCGAATATGAGGGCGGAATAACTGGTCAGGCCAATGAGAAGAGATACCGGAAGAGGGGCTGGTTGCGCTGCTTTGGTAAGTAAGGCCATCAGCAGGCTGGCAAGGGCGATTTTACCAAGGGTTAAGAATGGGGGCAGCGTGCCCGTGGCGCGCACGACAATGATGCCGAGGCCAATACCGGCATAGAGCTCGGAGGCAATGGTGACGGCGATAGCACCCCAGACTCCCCAACGGGGAATACAGATAGCGTAGCCGATGACGCTGAGGACGGCGTCGGAAAAATATACGTAGAGCGCTTGGCGCTGCCGATCGATGGCCATGGCCAGGTAGCCAAAGGCCAGGCCAAAGCAAATGCCGATGATAGCCAGGCTGAGGTAGCGCAGCATATAGCCAGCCGCGGCAAATTCCGCTCCGGCGATAAACGACATGATTTGTTCATCCAAGATAAAAATACCGGCGATAGATGGGAACAGTACGGCGGCGACGAGGGTAAGGCTGAGTTGATAATGTTTGGTAAATTCAGCCAGTTGGCCACGGGACCAGGTATGGGCGGCCAGCGGGATCATGACGCCCATGATGAGAGCGGCCATCTGGATAATGATATCGAGTACGCGATAGGCGGCGCCGTAGAGCCCGACCGTGGCCGGACTGGTAAACAGCGGCAGCAGAACCCGGTCCCCCTGAAGGTAGAACGCGTTGCAGATGACTGACAGAGCGGTCGGCCACATACGCTGAAAGATGGCGCGAGACATGACGCGGTCGAAACTAAAGCGTACGGAGCCGTGTTTGAGGACTAAATAAAGCGTAGAAAGGATCGAAGCAAAGGTAACGGCCGCCATCATGGCAATAAATCCGGTGTGGGTAATGGTCGCCAGGGCTACGCCAGCGACGAGCGCGACGCGGCCCAGGATTTCACTGGCGGCTTGCTGATAATTTTGGAGTTTGGCTTGGTAATAGCCGATAAATACTTGGCCAATGGCGAGCGCAAAAAAAGACAGGCTGGTAATGAATACAGCAATTTTTACTTCGGCCGGGTAGGGGAAAAGGAGAAATACCAGTGGGGCGAGGCCTTGGAAAATGAGGGCGGTAACGAAGCGCCAACTAAAGATGGTGTTGAATAATTTGTCTTTGGCAAAGACAGGTTCTGAGAGCAGGCTAGTGGTGGTGAGGATAAAGCCAAAATCGGTGAGGATGCCTACGAATTGTAAAAAACCAACCGCCGTGACATACCAGCCGAATTGTTCGACACCAAGACTGCGGGTCATGAGAGCCACGGCGAGCAGTCCGAGTGCGGTGCTAATTACTTTGCCACCGACTTGGCTGAGGGTGTTTTGGGCGATAGTTTTATTGGTTAACATGGAAACAGTATATCATTCGTTGTGGCTGGTCGCAACGCATGGTATACTGAGGAGTGCTATGCTGGAATTATTATTTTTTTTAAGAAAAATGAGCGCGGTAGGAGGAATCCTGCTTTTTTTAACGTTTTTTTTGATTATTCCAGCCGCGGCGGCCGAGATTAAGCACCCGCCGATCCGTAATACGGCCTACCAGGCGCGATTAGTGGGACAGTCGGTGCCGGACGGCACGGTGCTGGTAGCGGGTGAGACGAAACAAGTCGTGTTTACTTTTAAAAATACCGGTAAAGCTACTTGGCTACCCGCAGGGTCACGAGTGGTATCGGCTTATACGATAAATCCTGGATACCATGCGAGTCAGCTGGCTGGTAAAAAATGGCTGAAACCTAGCCGACCGGCAATTATTGGCGCTAAAACAGCAGTCGGTAAGACGGTGAAACTGACCGTAGCCGTGACGGCCCCTAGCAAGCCAGGGGAGTATCGGGAAGATTTTTATTTGGCGGCCGAGGATGATACCTGGATAAAAGGGTCGCATTTTTATATCAAGATTCGGGTATTAGCGGCCAGCACTACTGACGAAGCGGGTTTTTGGGATGACGTGATTAGCCCAGCTCCTGTATTGCAAGCTGAACCATTGGTTCGAGTTAATTTGTTTAACACCACAGAAGCGATCAAGTGGCAGTCGGATTTTGAGTATCAGGTGTTGGCCGGGACTTCGACTTTGTTGACGCTGCCACCTAGTACTATGGCTACCATGAGCTATCAGGACGGGGAATATCGACTGAGCGTGCCCGGCGCAGCCGTGACCAGTATTCATCCGTTGCGTTTAACGCCGGTTCAGCCGAATAGTTATTGGTCATTGCTGGAGTATGAACGCGTGTTAGCCGGCAGAAAAGGGATAAATTTTAATACCTATCGAGGGACATTGATCGTGGCGTATAGTGCTAAATCGAGTGAGTTGATGGTGGTGAATGAATTGCCGCTGGAGCAGTATGTGGCTGGGGTGACGGAAGCGTCCGATGGGGTGCCGTCCGAGTATGCCAAGGCGCTGCAGGTGGCGGCGCGATCGTATGCGTGGCAAAAAATTCCGGTTGCTGACAAGCCGCGGCCGGTATTTGATATGTATGCCAGCACGGTCGACCAATTGTACTTGGGCTATAATGCCGAAGTTAAGCAGCCGCGTATCGTGGCGGCTACGATAGCCACGGCCGGGCAGCTGGTGACGTATCAGGGGAAGCCGGTGATCACCCCCTATTTTAGCCGTTCGGATGGCCAGACGCGGGCGTGGAGCGCGGCCTGGGGCGGCACGGACAAACCGTGGCTCGTGTCGGTGAAGGCGGTGCATGATGAAGGGTTCAGCCGGTTGGGGCATGGCGTGGGGATGAGCGGGCATGACGCGCTCCTTAGGGCTGGGAATGATGGCTGGACGTATGAGCAGATTTTGGGGCATTATTATAGTGGGACGAAGCTTGCGAAGGTGTACTGAGAGAGCGATACACGATACATGAAATACGATACAAATATTACTTGTATCGTTTTATGTGTATTGTGTATGTTGTTTTTAACGGTAGTGCCTTCTTCATTGCTTTTACACCCGAGTTTGTTATACTGGGCATATGAAATTTTCTCGTACCAAAAAATTACTTTTTGCCAATAATAAAGGCGGGGTGGGCAAAACCACCTTGGCTTTTAATTGTGCCATGTCGTTTGCCAAACAAGGCTACAAAACGGTTTTGGTCGATCTTGACCCGCAATGTAACCTCTCGCGCCTGGCGCTGGGCGACGATCAGTACACCGGCACCCTCTTTTCAGCAACTTACCAAGATATTGCCGATGTCCTCAAGGGTGTAGTTGAGGGCGGGGCGAACATAGATTTGTCAGTGCCATTCATTGATGTGGCGGGGGGAAACGGCAACTTATGGCTCCTGAAGGGTAGCGTTAATTTGTCTCTTTACGAAAATTTACTCGTGACGGCCTACGGGCAGGCGGCTTCCGGCCAACGCTTGGGCTACTTTCAAACCAGTGCCATTGATCGTTGGTTGCGGGCCAAAGGATTGCAAGAGGAAGTGGATATTTTTGTGATCGATACGTCGCCTAGTCTATCGCTCCTCAATCAGATTATTTTTTTGGGCGCGGATTATTTTGTGGTTCCCATGCTGCCCGACGCGTTCAGTGTGCAGGGAATTGAAAATTTGGGGACTATGTTGGAAAAGTGGAAACAAAATTGGAAGATTACCGGCAAGGCGCTGGCCGGGGATACCGAGAGTAAATTCGTGCTGGCTGGTGACGGCTTGTTTATCGGATATGTGGTCAACGCCTACAATGTTTATGGCAAACAGCCGATCAAAGATCATCGGCGTTGGATCGAGGAGATACCTCAAAAAGTCAAGCGATTCTTGGCCGAAAAACACGGTCGTAATGGCCTGGTAGAAGCAAGTTGGACCAATCCTTTGCAGATAATCCAGGATTACGGACGAATTCCGGCCAAGTGCCAGGAAGTTGGAGCGGCTATTTTTGATTTAGATCCTGCTTTGGTAGAAGATGTTCATCTGGGTACCAAGGAAAATATTGCCAAATCGAAAGAAGAATTCAACAGTCTCTCGGCGTCGATTCTAAAGATTTTGGCTGCCTATTAAATTACTTTTAAGCGCCAACCTGTCATTCCCGTGAAAACGGGAATCCACAATCACTTAACAATGAACGACGATGGATTCCACCGACTCAGTCGGGGGAATGACACCAAGGTTGTTTTTTAGTTTAAATGAAGGTTAGGGTGAAAAGTGAAGATGGAATTGAGTTATCGACAATTTGTCGACAACTGAAATTAGAGGCTTTAGACGGCAAAAAGTACGAAACCGACTGTGCCAACACCGAGGGTATTTTTCGGATTATCCAATCTGTCCCGTCGCCCAAGGCTGAACCACTCAAACGCTGGCTCGCTAAAGTTGGCTATGAGCGCGTGCAGGAAATAGAAAATCCCGATTTACTATGCTGGGTGAACGGGCTACGACGGAAATTCACCGTACCGAAAATTCACAGGGCGTCAGTAAGCTTAAAGGTGATGCAAAAGCGGGTGGGGCGATTGCTGGTGGAGCTAGGAAGCAATTGGAAAAACGGTTGGGAAAAAGTATTGTTTCTAGGAAGAATTATTTGAAAAGGCCGGAGAGCGCCAAACGTTTGGAAAAATAAGGCAAACAAAAACCGGACTCAAATTTAGTCTGTTTTGACAGTAATTTTTAGGTTCCTTGACAAAAAGTACTAATTCCTGTATCCTATATACAGGAATTAGTACTAAAATCTATTGTATGGAGCCTAAAATTTATAGTAGGTCAATTACGGATAAAATCACTACCTGGCTTGATCGGCCGGAAATTATGGTTTTGACCGGCGCTCGGCAAACGGGGAAGACATTTTTCATGCGTCATATTTTACCCACCCTGACCAACAAACCCGTGGAGTATTTTAATTTTGAAGATTTTACCTTGCGGGAGACGTTTCGTAATAATCCCAAAGCCTTTGTCGAGGCGATTAGCGACCGATCGCGGATATACGTCTTTGATGAATTTCAAAAAGCGCCGACCTTTACCAGCTGGCTTAAAACTCGTTACGATCTGGGCAAAGATCAGTTGCCCAAAATTTTTTTAACTGGTTCAGCCTCAGTGGCTATTCAAAAAGAAGTGGGTGAAAGTCTGGTGGGGCAGTCGCTGGCGTTCACCCTTTATTCCTTGTCATTCGTGGAGAAGTACGCGGTGCCGAGTCTGGATCTGTTTGCATTGCTCCCAACTATCACCAGCGCGGAACTGGAGCGGCAGGTATTGTTATCGGCTGGTGATTATCAATCTCGGTTGCTCGAGTACATCTTGGAAGGTGGATTTCCGGAATTAGGCGAGTTGACGAGCTCTCAGAAAGCGGACAAACTGCGATCTATCACGCAGACGATTTTAGAGCGTGATCTGGCCAGTTTGGTGGCGGCCGATCATTTGTTTAATGCCAAGAAACTTTTGGAAATCGCGGCTCATCGCCTTGGTAATCGTTGGTCTTTTGAAGGCATTGCTTCGGATTTACAGCTCAACAGCCGGAGCGTGCGGACGATAACGGCGTTGCTCGAAGGGTTATATTTTTTTACGCTACTCTACCCATTGTCTACGAAGGGCAACGAATACAAGAAAATGCCTAAGCCCTATTTTTATGATCTGGGGATTCGTAATACCTTGTTGCAGTGGAGTGCTCTGCCAGCCGACACAACGCTACTTGGCCCGCTAGTAGAAAATTTTGTTTTCGGCCAGCTGCTGCGTTATAGCAGCTATCGTGAGCCGTTGGCTGTGTCCTACTGGCAGGATTATAATGATAATGAAGTTGATTTTATTGTTACCAAAGGGACTACCCTGATTTCTATGGAAGTTAAATATCGGCGGGGAGCCACGGATCGATTGACTCGGGGAATTATGAATTTCATCGATCGGTATCACCCGGCGTATCACTTGACCATTACACTCGATTTTTTTGGACAGAGCGAATACAACGGATGTAAAGTATTATTTTTGCCGGCGTATGTGATGGGGTTGATTATTTGATTTACATCGGCACAATATTATTCTTCTTCAGGTGGAATTTACGGTCAATCTCGGCCAGTTCGAGAATTTTTTGGCGTAATTTATCGGGGTTGGGCACATTGTGGAGTTCGAATTTAATAATGGCGCTCGAGTCTTGGATCAGGAGGGTGCCGTAGCCAAAAATAGAGCCAAAGAGTCCCTTTATTTCCGAGGTGACATTTTGGACATGGGCAATATCCATTTCAGAAACCGAGCGGAAGAACAGATTGGTTTGAGTGACTTCTATCAGACGGTCGTTGGTAATGACCAGGAGATCAAGATAAAAGGTAACAAAGTAGGTGTAGAAGAAGAGGGCAATGGACAGGTAATAGACGCTCGCTAGTAGCGCGGCCAACGCAAATAGGCCGGTATCGTCCAGTAGTCCAGGGAATAAGTTGTCGATTAATATTTTTAGGACTACGGGTATGCTGCCGAGTACTAGGGTGGTCAGAAGAAAGGGCAGGAGCGTTACCAAATCGCGGCGAATCAGGAGTTCGACTCGTTCGTATGATTTTTGATGGATAAATTCGGAGAGGGTCATAGTTTAGGTGGTAGGGCGTTAGCGCAGTAGCGCAGTAGGGTGATTGATGCGAAGGAGGGAGCGATTAAAATATATGGTTGAACCAGTCGGGGTTCCAGAGGGTGATGGGGGTTTGCCAGTCCAGGGTTTGGGCGAAGCCCCAGGTGGCGGAGATAATCAGCGCGCTGAAGGCAATGACTGCGCCGGTGACTAGCACGCTGAATAGGGTGATGGTTCCGGTATGGAGAAGGTGCGCCAGGTTAACCAAAATAAGTATTATAAAAATTGCCAGAAAGGCGAGATAGAGGTAGAAGAAGAGGGAGAGTTGGACTGTCACCATAGGTGAAATTTTCAATTTATAATTTTTAATTTTCAAACAATTTCCAATTATTTAATTTTCAATTTAGGTGTTTAGAAATTCAATCATTGATACATTGAAAATTGTTTAGAAATTGGAAATTGAAAATTAGAAATTATAACAATGTTTGCGCCTTTGGTTTGTCAAAACCAAGGTGTTCGTAGGCTCTGGTCGTAGCCATTCTACCTCGAGGCGTGCGTTCGATAAAGCCCATTTGTAATAAGAACGGTTCGTAGACGGTTTCGATGGTATCCATTTCTTCGGCCACGGAGGCGGCGAGGGTGGAGAGTCCGGTGGGGCCGCCGTTGAATTTTTCTATAAGGGTGCTGAGTAATTGGCGATCGAGGTCGTCGAGGCCGTATTGGTCGATAGCTAGCAAGTTCAGAGCTTTTTGGCTCACGGCTACGGAAATGTGGCCGTTGTTATCGATTTCGGCCATATCGCGCAGGCGTTTCAGTAGGCGGTTGGCGATGCGCGGGGTGCGGCGGGAGCGGGTGGAAATGAGGACGGTGGCCGGTTCGTCGATACCGACTTTGAGGATGGCGGCGTTACGTTTGACGATGGTTTGGATATCGGCTTCTTCGTAAAAATTGAGGTGAAAGGTGTGGCCAAAGCGGTCGCGCAGCGGAGCGGACAGGAGACTCAGTTTGGTGGTAGCGCCGATGAGGGTGAAGGGGTTCAGTGGCATGCGGATAGTGCGCGCGGCCGGGCCTTTGCCGAGGATAATATCGAGGGAGTAGTCTTCGAGGGCCGGGTAGAGAATTTCTTCGATGGTTTTGTTGAGGCGATGGATTTCATCAATGAATAAAATGTCGCCGGTTTGGAGGTTGGATAAAATGGCGGCCAGGTCGCCGACTTTTTCAAGGGCGGGGCCGGAGGTGATGCGGACGTTGGCGTTCATCTCTTTGCCGATGATGTGGGAGAGGGTGGTTTTGCCGAGGCCGGGGTTGCCATAGAGCAGGATGTGTTCGAGCGGTTCACCGCGTTTTTGGGCGGCTTGCATGGCAATATTTAGGTTTTGTTTGATTTGTTGTTGGCCCACGAAATCGGCTAGGCGGCTGGGACGCAGGGAATTTTCAATCACTACTTCCTCGACGGCGCTTTCGGGCTGGACTACTCGTTCGTCGGAATTTTGATTTTTGGAGTTCATAATGGTAGTATTGTAGCGAATATGGTCGGTGGTGGCAATGGTATCTATTTTTACTGTCATTTCGACGAAGGAGGAGAAATCTCTGTCTCAAATCATTGTTATATTGTTAAATTGCTAAATTGTTAGTGATTGGACAGAGATCCCTCGCTCGGGATGACACTTTTTTAAGTGTTATGTCTTTTGAATCTGACAATGAAATGCGCCGTAACGCTGCCGAACGCCGGGAAGCGGGCGTAGAGGCGAATAAAGAGAAACAGGCCGAGGAGATGGAAAAGAAGATGGGCGCGAAAGAACGGGCGGAAAAGGTGACCCGCGAAGTGCGCACCACCCAGCAGCAGGCGCAACGGGTGATGGGCAGTATGCAGCAAGTGGTGAAGGCGGTAGCGGCGATACGAGCCCAGCTCAAATTGACGACTAAGCCGGGTGACGATAGTATTCCATCGGTGGAGCAAGACAAGAAAGTGCTCGAACAGCTGCAGAAAAAAATGTTTGATCTCAAAAGTCAGTTGGGGGATTTGCGTACGGTGTTAACGCAGGAAAATGCGCGTGATGTGGAGAAAGAGCATCCGGGGTGGGATGCCGCTCAGGTGCAGCAAGCAGCGGAGGCGCTGACGGAGGAGTGGGTGAAGCGGTTGGGATTGGGAAATGATTAGAAAATTGATTAAAGTGAAGCATTTTTTTGATTTTGAACCGGCGGACATGAAAGCGGTGCCGATCGCGTGGGCGGAGGTGAATCCGTCTGATAAAGAAGCGGGGCGTGGGTTTGTGATCGCGCCTTTGGTGCGTAATGAGTATGTCTTGTTTTCAGCAGTATTAAATTCGTCACTGGTTGAGTCGGCGGCTGCGTGGCGCAGGATCATTACCTATTGCTTTGGAAGCAGAATGGGCATGATCAGCTCGGATTCTTTCGCTGGTTGGCGCGCGGTGGCAAGCCGGAGTTTGCTGGCGTGACGAGGCTGAATGGGCGGGTGATTGATTTTGAAGCCAATACGCAGGAGGTAAAAGGAAGCTTTAATTCGGGGTTGACATCGTATTATGTGCCGACGTTGGAACGGCTGAATGAGGTGGTGGATCAGTTGTCGAAATTGGATCAATTGTCATTGCCGTTGGCGGCGAATTTACGGTTTTTGAAAGATTATTTGGAGGCGAAGCCGGAGGAGGTGCGGGCGTGGTTGTTTGGAGAGATATACTCAATTGCTAAATTAAATAGGATATAATACCCCGTAGCCAACGCTCCATTTATAATTAAATTGGTTGTGCCCTAGGGCT
>CAZXIF010000005.1:0-7266 GCA_964640395.1 uncultured Gammaproteobacteria bacterium
TAATTATTTTTAATTCACTTGCTCCAGCTGTCAGGGTGACAAACCGGTTAACGGTAGATGGTGACAGGGGGGCTTGGTAACTACATGGTAGTATTATAAAATAGCGAATTTTGCTATCATTAGTATCATTCCTTAATTGTATACTATGCTGGCAGTTGTTTTCCCCGCGGTTAAAAAAACGCTTTGGCAAATGTTGGGTCCCAGCATCATTTTGGTTGCCTTGTCTTTGAGCGGGGGAGAGCTCTTGTTGTGGCCGAATCTGTCGGCGAATTATGGGATGGCTATTATTTGGCCGATCCCGATTATTTTATGTTTACAGTTTATCGTTAATATTGAAATTGAACGCTATGTGCTGGTGACGGGAAAGAGTGTGGAAGAGAGTCTGGTTGGTAAAACGCGTTGGTTGGCGGCGGTGTTTGGTATTACGGTACTGCTGGCGCTGGTGTGGCCGGCGTGGATTACCACTTCGGGTAATTTGATAGCGCATGTGGCTGGGTTTGAGGGGTCGGCAGCGCGCTCGGCGGGGCTTGGTATTTCGGTAGCTTTGCTGCTCTCGACGATTGTTATTTTTCGGCGGAGAGAAACGTATCAGTTGTTGGAAAAATTAGCTCGGATTAGTTTGGTGGGGACTCTGGCTATCATCGTCACTATCGTGGTCATTAAATTTGATTTGGGAGTATTTGTGGAAGGCTTAAAGGGGTTTCTGCGGATTGGATATATCCCCAAAGAAATTTTGCGGTTTGATTTTGTGGCGGCGCTGGCTTATGGCGGGGTGAGCGGGGTATTGAATTTGGTACAAGGAGAATGGGTGCGCGCTAAAGGGTATGGGGTAAACAGTTTGCCGGAAGCGGAGCGTGGCGCTGTGGAACTAGAGACTGCTGTATCGAAAACCAATTATCGACGCTGGTTTAGTTTGATAAACCAGGAGCATTTTTTTATTTTTGTGCTGGCGAATTTGGTTTCGATTTTTTTGCTTAGTTTTTTGGGGAGGATTTTATTGCCGGGCGGGGGAGTGCAGGGATTTCAGGTTTTGATTTCAGAAATTACCGTTTTAAACAGTACGATCCCGTATTTGGGAACGATTTTTGCCCTGGCTGGGGTGATTATTTTTTTGATGGCTAATATTACTATTCTCGATGCGATTGGGCGGTTGGTATACCGGATGATCACACCGTTTAGAACAAGGAACAATAACAGTGGTGAGGTGGGTGAGAGCGGGTGGCTGAGCACACTTACTCCACAACGAATTAGCGAATATAGTGTGTACGTGGGTGTCTTTATATTATTATTGTCGTTGTTTGTTCCAAGTTTTAAGCAGCCGTTTTTTTTGCTCGTGGTGTCGGCTAGTTTATCGGCGTTTACGATGTGGCTGTATCCACCGCTGTTATTGAAATTGAATCTGCAGTTGCCTCGGGCGGCTCGACCGGGTTGGTTGCGAAGCATGTTGTTGATTTTGGCCGCGCTTTTTTATGGGGTGATTACGTTGTGGGCGTTGTTGGCGTATGTATCGGTGTGGTTAGTGGTCGGTTTGGGATTGTTGGTTACTATGTATCATGTTATAACGTTGTGGAAGGAGTTGGTAAGGTCAGCGCCTTAAAAAATAACAAAAAACAGGCTTACTAATGAGCCTGTTTTTTAAAAATGTCGAGATTGTGGGACGAAGCCGGAACGTGTTTGGTGGAAACTACTTGAGATTAGGATTTCTAGTTTTTATAGAACCTAGATCGTTTGTTAAATTATTTTGTTTTATTTTTAATTCCACTTGCATTTTCTCCACATTGTATAATTTTTCAAGAAAATTATCTGTTCTCGCTCTATCACTTTTATCAGAAAGCGATACCTGTACAGCAACAGTTGCAACTATTAAAAAAGTAGCAAATAAAACAGCAATTATAATATTTTGATTTTTAGAGTCTTGGCGTTCAGTGGCTTGTTCTAATTTAAGTAGACGTTTTGAAAGCTCTTCAAGTGTTTTGGCTTGTGCCTCGACTAGTCCTGAAATATTAGCATTTGGAAGAAGATTCTCGGCCATAATTTTATTTATAAAAACCAAGAATTTTTAAAGAGCCATCAGGTTTAGCTTCTGCAGCAATATTCTTACCTTTATATAAATGAAAATCAATGCCACCGAAAACAACTCCTTTTTGAAATAGAACACCTTGTCCAAATACAATGCCATTCACATCAATTTGAACCTTGGGTCTAAGAGATCCGTCTGGCAGCTCTTGGAAAATATCAAAAAAGGCTTTATTTTCCATATTTACTATAAGTGATAGTACTAAAATTAATATTTAATAAAGTTTACTATTTAATTGTCGGCGTCGTTAGACTGTGTTAGAACAAATTGCCTCGCCTTGGCAAGATGTTCTAACATAATCCCGTTAGTCGGGCTAGTGGGACTTGAACCCACGGCCTCGTGGTCCCGAACCACGCGCGCTACCAACTGCGCTATAGCCCGAATGAGCGAGGAATGGCAGAGCCAGAGCTCTGACAATTCCGAGCGAAGAGTGGCTATACAACGTATAGTCCGATTGTTCGGTTCAGTCTAGCATAGGTTTATTTGCTTTTCAAGAGATGGCTCTTGTGTTAAGCTGATTATCATAAAAGCATAAAAGCATAAAAACATTAAAACATTAAAACAGTGTCACGATTTACTGTTTTTATGTTCTGGTGTTTTAATGTTTTAATGTTTTAATGCTATGTTTAACCTCAAATCGTATTTTAAAGAAGCGATCAAGCAGGATGCCTCGGATGTGCATTTGGTAGGAGAAGAAGTGCCAATGTTGCGCGTGAAGGGTGAACTTACGCCCTTGTCGGAAAAAGTCTTGTCTAATAAAGAGCTGGAAACGGCTATTTTTGAGATTCTTTCCAAAACGGATCGTGATCGGTATCAGGAGCATAAAGAATTAGATTTTGCCTACGCGGTAGAGGGGGCGCGGTTTCGCGTGAATTTGCATCAGCAGTTGGGAAAGATTGGTCTCGCGGCGCGCTTGATTCCGGTCGAAATTCCGAGTCCGACAGATTTGGATTTTGAACCGGCGCTGCTGACCATTCCCAGCCTATTGAACGGGCTGGTGCTGGTGACTGGGCCGACGGGGTGTGGTAAATCGACTACGATCGCGGCTTTGATAGAGCAGATTAACTTGGAGCGTAAAGCCCATATTATTACGGTAGAAGATCCGATTGAATTTTTATTTGAAGATAAAAAGAGCCTGATTGAACAGCGAGAAGTGGGCAGTGATACCGATTCGTTCGCTGCCGCGCTCAAATACGTACTGCGCCAAGATCCAAATGTCATTTTGGTTGGTGAAATGCGTGATCCGGAAACGATCGCTATGGTACTGACCGCGGCGGAGACCGGGCATTTGGTATTTTCTACTTTGCATACGTCGAGTGCGGCGGAGGCGGTGGAGCGTATCGTGGATGTGTTTGATGGGTCAAAGCAGAAACAAGTATTGATCCAGTTGGCAGCGGTGTTGCGAGTAGTGGTATCTCAGGAATTATTGCCGGGTAAAGATGGCGATCGCGTGCCGGTGCGGGAAATTTTGATAAATACGCCGGCGGTGGCGAGCTTGATTCGGGAAAATAATATCGGCCAGATTAAATCGGCGATTCAGACCGGCGCTAAAGAAGGCATGGTGACGCTCGAAAATTCGTTGAAAGCGCTCGTAAAGAATGGCTGGATTACCGAGGAGATGGCAGCGAAGCGGGCGGGAAGTGCTAAGAGAATTTAGAATTTGGAATCTAGAATTTAGAATAGTGATTGCCGGTTAATTACCAAAGCCAGATTCCAAATTCTAAATTCGATATTCTTCATCTGTCTTACACATGTTGTCTCTCGAGCAATTACTGAAAAAAATAAATACCTTGTCTAAAAAAACCAAGACCCCGACTTATCTCGTCGGTGGTTTTGTTCGTGACTTGCTTTTGGAGGTGCCGGTGCGTCAGGATTTTGATTTTGTGGTGGAAGGTAGCGGTATCGCTTTTGCTAAGGCGTTGGATGAGATGCTTAAGCAAGCTGGGAGTTTGGTGGAATTTTCGGATTTTGATACAGCACGGTATATATTGAAATTTGAAACTGGAAATTTGAAACTTGAAACTGGGGACGGTGAAGTCGTCGAGGGTGAAGAAATTGTTTTGGAATTTGCGGGGGCAAGGAGTGAGAGTTATCGGGCGGATTCGAGAAAGCCGGTGGTGGCCACGGCTACGCTGGAACAGGACTTGTCACGGCGAGATTTTACGGTGAATGCCATGGCTATTCCGATTGGCTCGTTAATTAAATTTTCCCCTCTTTTTAAGGAGGGGAGTAAGGGGAGGTTAGTCCCGGGTGAACGAGACCTCTCCCTAGCCCTCTCCTTAAAAAGAGAGGAGATTGTAATTGATCCATTTAACGGGCGGCAAGATTTGCAGGACAAAATTTTGCGGACACCGCTCGACCCGAATGTCACTTTTAGCGATGACCCGCTGCGCATGTTGCGCGCGGTGCGATTTGCGGCGCAGCTGAATTTTTCAATTGAGCCCAAGACATTGGCGGCGATTCATAGCAATCGAACCCGAATGAGTATCATTTCCGGGGAGCGGGTGCAGGAAGAATTGCTCAAGCTTTTGGCGACCGATATGCCGTCGATCGGGTTTATTTTGCTGTTTCAAACTAAGTTGCTCGATACTATTTTGCCTGAGATTTCGGCGCTGGATGGGGTGGAAGAAATTTATGGACAGCAACATAAAAATAATTTGATTCATACGTTCAAGGTGGTGGATAATATCGCGCTGTATTCCAAAAATCCCTGGCTCCGATTTGCTGGTTTGCTCCATGATATTGGCAAGCCGGCGACGAAGCGATTTTTGCCGCGCGTAGGCTGGGCGTTTCATGCACATGAGCAGGTGGGACGAAAAATGGTGTTTGGTATTTCCAAAAGACTGAAATTATCCAAGGAGCATACGGATTATCTGGCGAAGTTGGTGCGTTGGCATATGCAACCGATCGCACTGATGGATAATGGGGTGACTGATTCGGCGGTGCGGCGACTTATTGTGATGCTGGGAGATGAAATCAATGATTTGCTTATATTGGGGCGGAGCGATATTACGACCGGGAATCCCTATAAAAAAGCCAAACGGCTCAAAAATTATGACTGGTTGGAGACGAGGACGGTCGAAGTTTTGGAGAAGGATAAACTGCGCGCGTTTCAGTCGCCGGTGCGTGGGGAAGAAATTATGGTGGTGTGTGGACTAAAACCTGGTCCGACCGTGGGCAAAATTAAGGAAGCGATCGAAGAGGCGATTTTGGACGGGGTTATTCCCAATGAATATGAGCCAGCCAAAGAATATTTTTTGAAGATCAAAGATGATTACCTGCTCAATATTCAGGATTGGGAAAAAGTGTAATTAATTGTATCGTGTATCGTTTTACGTGTATCGTTCGATTATTTTTATGACTGATACCCAGACAATTAAAGACCGGGTGGATATTGTGGCCTTGATCCAGGAATATTTGCCGCTCAAGAAAGCCGGTGCCAACTGGAAAGCGCCGTGCCCGTTTCATAATGAAAAATCGCCCTCGTTCATGGTGCACCAGGAAAAGCAGATTTGGCATTGTTTTGGATGTGGTAAGGGAGGGGATGTGTTTTCGTTTATACAAGAGATTGAAGGACTTGATTTTCCGGAAGCGTTGAAATTGCTGGCAGCGCGGGCAGGAGTCAAGCTGGAGACATTTGCCGGGGCGGCCATGGAAAGTAGTTTGCGCAACCGCCTACTGGCTATCAATCAGGCGGCCAGTATTTTCTTTCATCGGGTATTATTGGATTTGCCGGTGAGCCAGGGGGCACGGAGCTATTTGCAGAGTCGGGGATTGAAACCGGAGACGCTGGCACAGTGGGTGATCGGGTTTGTGCCGGAGCAATGGGATCTGTTGACTAAATATTTACTAAAAAAAGGTTTTGCTATCAATGATTTGGTGGCGAGTGGACTGACTATCAAGCGTGAGGGCGCGCCAGCTGGGCAGGGTTACTATGACCGTTTTCGGGGACGGATCATGTTTCCGATTGCCGACGTACACGGGGGGATTGTTGGTTTTACCGGACGAGTGTTGGTAGAGACTGAACGATCCGGCGGCAAGTATGTGAATACGCCCCAAACCGCTGTGTATGACAAATCACGGGTGCTGTATGGCCTGCATCAGGCCAAGACGGCGATAAAAATTAGTGACCAGGCGATTATTGTGGAAGGGCAGATGGATGTGGTGAGTTGTCACCAAGCGGGCATGAAAAATGTGGTAGCGGCATCGGGGACGGCGCTGACGCCAGAGCAGGTGAAGCTGATTAAGCGCTATACCAATAATTTGGCGATTTCTTTTGATGCCGACGCGGCTGGGCTGGCGGCTGACAAGCGGGGGATTGATAATGCTTTGGCTGCAGGGCTGAGCGTTAAGGTAATCCAGCTCCCCGCAGGGGCGGGAAAAGACGCGGCTGAAGTGCTACAAACCAACCCGCCGGTCTGGTGGCAAGCGGTGAAGCAGGCGCAAGATGTGATGCAATGGTATTTCTCGACGACTTTACCTGTCGTGGCAACCACGCTTAACCCTACCGAGCGACGGCAGGCAGCCGGCGTTTTGTTGACCAGGATTGCGGCCATATCATTTCCCATTGAACGGGATTATTGGCTCAAAGAGCTGGCAAAACGGTTGGATATTGAGCCTGCGGTGCTGCGAGAAGAGCTGAAGGCAGTAATAAACAACGCCAATCGAACGTCTCGATCCATGAGCTCCCGGACTAATCAGGGGGTCGTAGATAGCCAATCCAAGGCCCTTCCCACTAGTCCGCCGGATCGTTATAGATTGCTGGTGGAAGCCTTGTGGTCTTTGTTAGTGAAATATCCTGAGCTGTATCAGGGTATTAGTCTTGAGCTGAAGGAGGCGTATTTTTCTGGCTCGCCTTTCAGTGGACTTTACGAAGTATGGCAAAAACAGTATACTGATCGCGAGTCCTCAGTCCTCAGTCCTCAGTCATCAGGAGGAGGGTTGTCTCCTGAAATGCAGGCTTTAGTCAACCAGTTGCTATTACGAGCGGACCAAAATTTTCCTGATCATGATCTGGTAACAGCCCGTAAAGAAGTAGCCAATTTCGTAGCCCAGATTGCCACAGAATGGTCGAAGCGAGAACGTAAAATGATCGGTCGAGCGATTGCGGTGGCGGAGCAGGCGGGGGACGCTGCCGAGGTGGAACGACAGGTAGCTAGGTTACAGTCTTTGATGTAAATAAAAGTAAA
>CAZXIF010000006.1:0-4690 GCA_964640395.1 uncultured Gammaproteobacteria bacterium
ACGCCCTTGATGGACAGGTAGTCGCCAACGAATTATCGAATATTTCATTGCTTGATAAATTAAATTTAGTCGTTGATTGGACGGCAATAAGAGATCGAGAAGCAAACGACGTAACACCTTATGTACAGGAAATAAAAGGGCGTAATGAGAAAGAAACAGAAGAATTAAAAAGAATAGAGGACTGGGCGGAAACATTTCGTTTATTTTTGACTGAGCCTGAGACTTTGAGAGAAGAAAGCCCACGGAGATTTGAGTTTTGTCGGCGGTGGTTTAAAAAATATGAACCCGATTTTGATTATGAACAAAGCTGTGAGGTTGTTGGTAAAAAAGACTTTTAAGACAGTTAATATAAATAATTATCTGATATGATCCGCACTCGTTTTGCGCCCAGCCCGACTGGTTATTTACATGTTGGAGGGCTTCGAACTGCCTTGTATTCATATTTGTTGGCCAAGCAGTTGGGCGGGAAATTTTTGTTACGTATCGAAGATACGGATCGTGAGCGGCAAGTAATTAGTGTGTCCTCTTAGTAACCTATTTTTTTGAGTTATATGGCAGAAAGAACTGAGCCAGGATATGGAGAAATAAATCGTCCTTTTCCATTTAATTACCTGACTAGGTTTGAAAATCCCTGGTATGACTACGAGCAGTTAGTCGAAGATTTATCTCGTCAATCTTACAGCCAAGATATCGAACCTGTCGGAAAGCAAATTTACCAAGAACACAGTGCTGATTCTGTTGGGAACTTCACCTCCCAACAGATAGAGACATTGCGCTTTGTTACTAGGTATTTCTTTGAACGACTACAGCAAGCCGGTCTGTATCAGAGCGCGAGAAAGCTGCCTTATGAAGATGTGTATTCGTTAAATTTTCAAAAAGGAGCAGGCGCGCAAGACGGAGAAGATTTAGTGCGTCTTTATTTTAACCCACGAACAGATCATGAATCCTTGCAGATTTTTATGGATGAATTAATAGAGATTTTGACAGATGGCTCGGTTCCTGACTGTCATGGTAAATTTTTTCCGGATAATTTTTTTCTGGATCACAATAACAGGTTTCTTATCTATGCAAACAGAAAGAATAATAGGGGATTAACTAATTTTTTCAGAAAAATTCAACAAAACCAACGTTTTTTAAAAACTATGCAAGAAGATGGCGGATGGGTAACTGGTGCCAGAATCCCGCTGGCTGAGGGTATTAGTTTTGTTGAAGGAACAAAAAATTCATGGGATACCACAGATTTGGATGCTTTATGTGAGGACACGCAACTTAAGAAGGAAGAACTAATGCGTATTGGCAGAAATCCCGATATGTATCAGTTGCGTTTAAGAAAAAAAATTAAATAAAATAATTTTTATGATCCGCACTCGTTTCGCCCCCAGCCCGACTGGTTATGTCCACCTCGGTACTCTCAGGACTGCTTTGTTTGCCTCCTTGTTCGCTCGGCATGAGGGCGGGGTATGTCTGTTGCGCGTTGAAGATACCGACCAGGAACGTTCGGTGCCGGGGGCGGTAGAAAATTTGCTGCGTACTCTGGCTTGGGCTGGGGTTGTGCCTGACGAAGGCCCCTATCTGGATGAACAGGGGAGTATCAAGGAACGGGGCGACTTTGGACCTTATACCCAATCGGAACGTCTGCCGATGTATAAAAAATATGCTGAGGAGCTGGTGGCTAAACAAGCGGCTTATTACTGTTTTTGCAGCAGCGAGCGATTGCAGGCGCTGCGTGAAGAACAACAGGCAAAAAAATTACCGACTAAATATGACCGTCATTGCCTTGCGCTTGAGTCCAAAGAAATTTTAGAACGAATCCAAAAAGGGGAGTCACCTGTGGTGCGCCTCAAAATGCCGACGACAGACGAAACGGTCTTTAAAGATCTGGTTCGTGGGGAGGTAAGCTTTAAAAATGAACTTATCGATGACCAGGTGTTGCTGAAATCCGATGGTTTCCCTACCTATCATTTGGCGGTAGTGGTAGACGATCACTTGATGCAGATTACCCATGTTATCCGGGGGGAAGACTGGATCAGCAGTACTCCCAAGCATATCGAGTTGTATCACGCCTTTGGCTGGCAGCCACCTGAGTTTGCACATTTGCCACTTTTGCTAAATATGGACAAATCGAAGCTTAGTAAGCGTCAGGGGGACGTGGCTGTGATAGATTATGAAGCCAAGGGGTACTTGGCCCAAGCGCTAGTAAATTTTGTGGCTTTCCTCGGCTGGAACCCCGGCGGAGAACGAGAACTATTTACACTAGAGGAACTAGTTAAGGAATTTAGTTTGGAAAAAGTAAACAAGAGCGGGGCGGTGTTTAATTTAGAAAAACTCGATTGGTATAATCGCGAATATATTAAGAAATTATCCCCAGGCCAGCTATTTGAAGCTGCTATTCCATGGCTATTAGAATCTGGATTAATCCATAAAGAAGGTAATGCGAAATATACACATTGGCTTGAAAAGGTTGTTGCGATTGAAGCGGTGGCT
This sequence comes from uncultured Gammaproteobacteria bacterium, assembly GCA_964640395.1. GTDB lineage: Bacteria > Patescibacteriota > Patescibacteriia > Magasanikbacterales > GWA2-37-8 > CAZEDL01. Next base: position 2,485 of record CAZXIF010000006.1, read on the forward strand.
TTTGATAAAATTTGTTCTTTAGAAAAGGAACGCATAACGACTTTGGCAGAGCTTCCAGGAGCAATACGTTTTATTTTTAAATTACCTGATTATTCGTCAGAATTTTTGATATGGAAGAAAAGTGATGCCGCACAAGCTAAAAAAATCCTGGCGGAGCTCATAGATATGATGAATACAATAGGTGTGCAAGACTGGAACAAGGCTTCTTTAGAGACAACTATAAAAAATTGGGTAGGGGAGAAAGGTTATAGTAATGGCGAGGTGCTGTGGCCGCTCCGTGTAGCCTTGTCTGGGCAGCAAAATTCACCCGGACCCTTCGATATTGCCGATGCGCTGGGCAAAGAAGAGAGTTTGAAACGGGTGACGTTGGCGATAAGTAAATTATAAAGTATAATACCAACCCTTGCCCGAGATACGGACAAGATTTTAGATGCTCACGCATGTCCAAGCGAACATCACTGTTATTTGTACTGGTGTTTGGTCTCTTACTTACTTTTCCTGGAAGTACTGATTTGGCCTGGGCGGAAACCAGCCCGACTAAGACTGAGGAAATTCGTATTTTGAATGAAAAAATAGCGGCTCAAAAAGAAAAGATCAAGCAACTGGAAGAAACGATCGGCAAATACCGCAAAAATATCGTGGCCACGCAAACGCAAGCGGTGTCGCTCAAAAATCAGATCAGCATTATCGATAATCATGTGGCCGCGGTGGCGGCGGATATTGATCTGACCAAGGAAAAAATCGGCGTGGCGCAAAATGAAATAGATTTGTTGGTATTTTCCATCAAGGAGAAGGAAAAGGTTATTGCCAAGCAGAAAGAATTGATTGGCAAGCTGATCCAAAATTTGCACGCCGATGATGAGCGTGGTTATTTGGAAATCATGGCGACCAATGAAAGTTTCGCGGATTTTTATAGTCAGGTGCGTTATTTGGCAAATGTTTATAGTGATTTGGGTTGGTCGGCCAAGAATTTACGCTTGACCAAGGAAGATTTAGATACCAAGAAAAAACAGGTCTCTGATCGCCGGGCTCAATATGCTGAGTTGCAGAAAAATCTGGAACAAAAGAAGCTGGATTTGGAAGAGCAGCATGGATCAAAGCAGAATTTATTGGCTGAAACACGTTCTTCGGAATTGAAATATACGACGCTGCTGCGAAGTTTGAAACAGCAATATCAGGTGGTGGAAAATGAAGTGCGCTCGTTTGAAGCGGAGATGAGCAGAAAGCTGACCGAACAGGATAAAATCAAAGCCGATGGAGACGTGAATCTCTCGTGGCCGCTCAGTAATCACTATATTACGGCTCGTTTTCATGATCCGAGCTACCCATTTCGCAATGTTTTTGAACATAACGCCATTGATATCCGGGCGAGCCAGGGGACACCGGTGAAGGCAGCGAGCGCGGGTTATGTTGGGCGCGCGAAACGCTGTACCACCTCTTCGTGCTATGCTTATGTACTGTTGATTCACACGGGTAATGTGTCGACGGTGTATGGCCATATTAGCCAGATTGCCGTGAGCGATGACCAGTTCGTGAATCGGGGAGATATTATCGGGTACTCGGGAGGCACGCCGGGTACAGTTGGAGCCGGACCCTTTGTGACCGGGCCGCATTTGCATTTTGAGGTGCGCGTGAATGGGATCCCGGTGGATCCGCTGACGTATTTGGCAGAATAATCAGGGGTAATTTAGTTTAATGGTTGATTAGTTTATTAGTTTGGAAGAGCAAACGACGCTGGGTGAATTTTTGTCTAAAGATCCTTATAAACATCTGTATAATTGATATGCCAAAGAAGAAGCTGAAAATAGGCGTGCTGATGGGTGGACCTTCCGCCGAGCGAGAGGTATCACTCGTTACTGGAAAAGCCATTTATGATCACCTGGATCGTAAAAAATATGAAGTAAAAATGATCGAGCTGACGAAAAAATGTCAGTTTGTTTTTATTCCTCAAAAAGGAAAGAAAAAAGTTTTGGATTTGGTGAATCGTGACCGGCATTTGGTGGACGTGATGTTTATCGCGCTGCATGGCACGCCGGGGGAAGATGGTACGGTGCAGGGCATGCTACAGCTGCTGGGGATACCGTATACGGGTTCGGATGTCATGAGTAGCGCGATAGGTATGAATAAGAAGACGGCAGCCGAATTGTATCGCGCTCATGGATTGCCTACGCCTGATTTTATTTCGTTTACGAAAGCTGAATGGAAA
>CAZXIF010000007.1:0-10140 GCA_964640395.1 uncultured Gammaproteobacteria bacterium
AGTAGGGAGAACAACTGTTCAGAAATCGTGTAATCATTGTTGCGTTGTTCGTATCTGATACGCAATGTGATGAGACTCCGTAGGCCAATACGCTTTAAAAACAGATGAAACAAATACACGCCACCGAAATGAGTCAGGCGAGTGGAATTGAATTTTACCTGTACTGTTTGAGCACCGTAGGCCATACAACAAAAGCGTACATTATGGACGGTTTTGTTGCAAGTAAGATGTATTGTTAAAGAACCATAGTTACGGTACTATTTCGTAGTAAATTTGTTAAATCACGCCGGTTCTAAGTAGTAAGCAGACAACTTACAGCTCCTATACTTACTCTATTTACTATTTACTGTTGTCTATTTACTGTTTACTGTTGTCTATTTACTGTTGTCTATTTACTTTACCATTATGTCTAGATGGAAAACCCCTGCCCTCAAAAAACTCGCCCGCGCTTTTCTTTCCTGCAAAACCGAGCCAGAAATGCTTAATTTCCTCCGCGATCTCTGCACGCTTGAAGAATTATCCGAATTATCCGAACGCTGGAAAATCGCTCAACTGCTTGATAAAGGACTCTCTTATCGAGCCGTCGCCAAAAAAACTACTGCCAGCACCACAACTATTACCCGTATCGCACATTGGCTTAAACATGGCGAAAGCGGCTACCGACGGGCGCTCAAAAAAATGAAACACCGACCTAAACGAAAATCCCCTTAAAAACATGGGGATTTTTTGTATCCAAGCTACTTATCCCCAATCAACCTCTTGACAACTCGCGATATTTGTATTACTGTATTACTACATTAATACACTATGAAACCAATCAATTCAGGAATTAATTCCTATCACCACTCCCCGACCTCTTGCTAGGCCGGTAATTAAGCTTAGCCAAGAGGTCAAAATCCCGTCCCAAGCGGGATTTTTTATTTACTAGCACAACTCACAATTGTTCCTTGTTCCATGCTCCTTGTTCCATGCTCCTTGTTCCTTTTAAAGGTACTTTAGTGAAAGCAGTCCTCACGTCCCGATAGTGATCGGGAAGATGCCGGTGCAAAACCGGTAAGTACCACGACCCAGTCTCGAGCTGGGGTTGGAGGAAAAACGATGACATCCCTCACGTCTCTCAAAACAGCACTGGACTCAAACGCGAAAGACTTCGCGGCGCAACTCGCCCAAAGACTGGAAAGAAACGCGTCCGCGGATGATTTTCTCGATTGGCTCTTGCGGTACGATGCCTTCAATCGTGGCTTCCCCGGTGCGGCCGCTGAACTGGCGGGTCGCATCGCCGGGATGATCGACCGCTTCGGAGACATTGAAGCGGAGATAATCGCGTCGCGGGTCATGTCCGCAATCACTGATGAGTTCTTGGACCGCACCACTGGTGCCATAGCTCTGCACAGCGCGTTACGCAGGGAGATGGCGATCTTCTGCGTAACCTATCTTTCTACGCAGTCACGGCAGGCGGCAATCCGAATCGTCAGAACTTACGACCCCCTGCGCAAAGAGATACTGGCGGCTACGCGGAAGGGGTACGGCCTGGAGGATCCGGATGTGTTCCGGGGGACGTTCGCGGGCTTGGGATTTTTTGCCGCGAGCGAGAAGAGCGGCAGCAGGGAATTCATCGTCCTCAATCGCTACCTAGACGCGCGGTGGCCCAAGCTGAAGTCGGCCATGCAAACGGCCAACGACGAACAGGGCCGGGCGTTGTACGCCTGGGTCGCTGATCACGAAGATCTGGAGGCCGACCACGCGCAGTTTGCCTTCAGCAGTATCGCGCTGGCTCTACAGCATCTGGGCTCGGACCAGGAAAGGGCCGTCGCTATCGAAGAGGTCGAACGAGGCATTATCGACTTCTTTGCAATGGCGGATCGTACGTTGCTGCGTTGAGGCTGATTATACCGACACGAGTCGGTCAGGAGAACATGATGAAAGAAAAAAATAAACTTACGTTAGCGATCTTCGTTTTACTCTTATTTTTCTTGAGCGTGCTGATTTTTCTCTTGTGGGTCAGTGCTCGGGAAAACCGGCGGCAGGAGAAAGCATTCCCGTGCCTCACCTACATCCGAGGCACTGTCGGTAAGCAGCAGGTCTCGAAATCTGTTCCCGAGCAGTGCAGGTCAGCCGTGGCTGCGGCCAAGCTGCTTCAGGACGGCCAGGAGGGACTCTTCGCCGGAACCGTCTTGCGGGACCTGCCGAGAGAGTCATGGTGGCCGGCCATATTTTTCTGCCTGTGGGTCCTTGGCGTGTTCGGACTGCTGCTTAGGGGAAAGGAAAAACAAGGGGCCTTCATATTCCTACTGATATTCTCCTTAATCCCCGCCGTTGCTGTTCAGCACACCTATCAGTACAGGAGGTTTCCGTGCCGAACATACCTGTACGGTGGTGATAAATACCAGGAGACCGGCCCTTACTTCCGACCAATACCGCCTCCACCAGCCTGCGTACCGTTCATTCAAGCGGAAGAACTGCTATTTCAGACTGGTGTCCCCAAGCCTGAGCAGCCGCCTCATCGCTGATAGCTTTTCGCGCACGCTATCAAGACCATCCTGGTCAGCGCGAAATTCCCTTGTGCGCTGCAGCACAAAAGAGAAACCCCGACCAGCCATTGCTACGTCGGGGTTTTTAAATCCACCATTTGCCGCACCGAATAATTTTTGTTAGGATCAACTGGCCTACAAAGCCACCCCAGCCGCCACCGCCAACTTCCCAATCTGCCGATCGTGCGTATCAACCCGCTTCTCCAATTTTATCATATCATGAGTGGCGATCGTCAATTCCTGATCTTTCTTTTGCGCCAAACCAACCAACGTATCAAGAGTGCCCATAACACTCTGCATATTTGCTGTAAGAGGCAACAATTCAGTAACATTTTCCTGTAATTTCCGTATTGCCTCACCATGCTCCAAAAGCAATTGAACTACCTTATCTTCATTCATAGAATAAAATTAATAATTTGCCGCGCCGACTAATTTTTGTTATACTCCATTGCTATTATTCTCTATAATACCCCGAAGCTAAGGCTAATATACGACTAGCCTCCTATAAAAAAATTTCTAAAAAGTAATAAGTAATTAATAAGGCGAAGGGGTATTAGGCTTATACCGTCACTCCAGCCACCACCGCCAACTTCCCAATCTGTCGATCATGGGTATCAACCCGCTTCTCCAATTTAATCATATCGTGGGTGGCAATCGTCAATTCCTGATCTTTTTTATCAACCAAGGCAAGGATTTTATCAAGTGTATTTCCCAGAGAACTTTTTAATTCAACCAAATCAGCTTTGGTGGCCATATTCTCCTCAATACGATCCAGTCGACCATCATGGTCAACTAACATGTTAATAACCCGATCAAATTGTTGGTCGTGATCAGCTAACTTGGTCTTTATCTCAACGAATTGTTGGTCGTGATCAACCAGTTTGGCATTCATCTTGGTAAATTGACCATCATGCTCAGTGAGTTTGGCAAGAATCTTATCGTCATTCATAATAGAAGCAGTTAAAAGTAAATAATAGTATACCCCATTCCAAAAAAACTAGTCAACTCGCCTCCTGTGCAAACAAATATAATCCGTGTAATCCTCCGCCAACTGGCGGATTAATTAGTGTAATCTGTGTTAAACATCGCCATCGACATCCGTTGCCTTCTCTCACCCTACCCCACCGGCATCGGCCACTACACTCGCGAACTACTGAGTGCTATTTTTACCATGGATCAAACGAACCAATATTATCTATTCAGCAATTCCAGCGCGGCGCTGCCAACACATTTTTTACCCTGGCGCGCGGACAACATTCACTACTTGCATACCCGTTGGCCAAATAAAGTATTCAACGCTTCCATCGCCACTGGCTTAGTCAAATTAGAAACGTTTATTCTCAAAAAATTAATCACCAACACCAACCCCCAATTTCCAGTTTCAAATTTCCAGTTTCCACACTTCGACACCTGGTTTTCTCCCAACCTCAACTTCACAACGTTAGAGCCACAAACTAAACACATCCTAACTATCCACGATCTGTCCTTTGAACTTTTCCCCGAATATTTTTCCCTCAAACAACGCCTCTGGCATCGCGCCTCGCGCCCGCGCGCCCAATGTGAAAATGCCAGCCATATTATAGTGCCCTCCGAGCACACCAAACGTGACCTCATCAATTTTTATAATCAATCACCTGATAAAATCAGCGTCCTCTACCCCGGCCTATCAGCACAATTCAAATCCCCCCTTGAGGGGGGCGCGGGGGATGTAGCAACATTAACCAACATCTCCCCACCCTCCTCAAGGAGGGAATCTGTTAAAATAAAAACAAAATACCATCTCCCCGATAACTATTTCCTCTTCGTCGGCGCGCTCGAACCACGCAAAAATATCCTGGGCCTGATCGAAGCTTTTGAGTTATTCTCAAACCATCGATCACGGACTAAGGACTACGGACTAAGGACTACGGACTATTCACTTGTCCTCGCCGGTCCCCCCGGCTACCAATACGAAAAAATAATAAAAAAGATTAGCCAGTCCACTTATAAAGAAAAAATTATCCAGCTAGGCTACGTCGAAGAAGCTGACAAGCCTGCCTTTTACCGTAACGCCTCACTCTTTCTGTACCCCAGCTTCTACGAAGGTTTCGGTTTTCCGGTGCTTGAAGCCCTATCACAAGGCGTGCCAGTTATCACGTCAAATCGCACTTCACTACCTGAGATTACCGGCTCAGCCGCCTGGCTAGTAAATCCGAACAAACCAGCCGAAATCGCGGCTGGTATGACGACCCTACTCGGCAATGAAACAATAAACCACCGCCTGATAGAGGACGGCCGAAAAGAAGCATCTAAATTTAACTGGCAAAACACTGCTGAAAAATGGACAAAATTGATAGAAGGCTAGACTGCTTTGTTCCATGTTCCTTGCTCCTTATTCCTTAACTACTCACCTTCTCTTTCAGGGTCGGCGCCGACGATTGTCGCTCACCCGCTCGCAACCACCAAACTCCAAACGCCGTAGCGCCGACCGAAATGGATACGACAATCCAAAAAGCGTAGCGAGAATGAGCAAACGGCAATGGCACGTTCATCCCATATACCGAGGCCACGAACGTCGGAATCATGAGCAACACCGTCACCTTAGTAAGCCAATTAACGGTTCTCGTCAGATTGTTAGAAATAAGCGATGACAATGCGCCGCGCACATCTTCCACGATGTGGCTGTACACTTTTACCACTTCCATAGCCTGCCGACTTTCATTCAGTACGTCGTCCAGCAATTCCTTACCTTCTTCGCTCTCCACGAATTGTTTACGATGAGAAATTTTTTCAATCACGATATAATTCGAACGCAGCGAGGTATCAAAATACACCAGCGACTGCTCGATTTTTAATAAATCAATAATATCTTTGTCAAAGGTCGGAATCTTGTGGTCAAACAACGGCACCTGTAGACGATTGTAAATATCTTTCAGGTAGCGCAAATATAATTTAGCGGTAAATAAAAAAAACTTCAAGGCCATCTGGTGGTGTTGCCCGGTATCGACGATCAGATTGTTGGCGATATTTTTTAATTTCTTTTCCAGATACGCGATCACATCATTGTTCCCCCAACTCACCGTGACGATCATACGATCGTTCAGCAGGATGGCGAGCGGCGCCGTGGCATAATCAAGATCGCTCGGATGATCAGGGTCGGCGTGGGGAGCGGCGATTGGAGTTTGTAACAAAAGATACAGATACTCATCCACCCGATCAAGCTTCGGAACTTCATTAACATCTTTGACCTCAGCGATCACTTCAAATGGCAAGTCAATCAACGATTTTACCGCGGCCAAATCCTCCTCGCTGGGAGTATTAAGATTGACCCAAATCGCTTCGGCGCCTACAGCGGCGCCAGGAGTTATTTCTTTCCTGACCCCATCGCGAATAGAATAAATGGCGTGCATAATCGACAGTAAATGACTTAAACAAGAAACCAGCGCCACGGTAACCCCTCCAACGCTTCCACAGTATAATAAATAGCTGCGAATGTGGCAATATCCTGGCCTACTCTTAGCATTTTTGGCGTTTGAACACACTATCCCCACTATCCCCGACCAATCTATCAAAAAAACCTGTAACGATCTGCCAAAATAGTGTATAATAATAAACAGTCCGTGTAATCCTCACTTACTAATCCGTGTAATCCGTGTCCAAAAATAAATCTGCTAATCGCCCCCAACTACGCCGTTGCGGGGAATGCGCCAAAGTCGGCCATAACAGCGCTCGCTGTCCCATGAGAAAAGCTGCGCCAGCTCCCCGAAGCGCTAAGACAACCACCCTCCCCGTGGCTGCTATTGTTATCCCTAAAAAACAACCCAAATTTACTCCACCAAAATCGTCCGGAGTCGGCAATCCGCTAAACTTTTTTATTCATCATGTTAATCACGCGCCTCCGCAGTCTAACCATCTGATAAATCTAAAAACAACTTCGGCTCAGGTCTGGAAAAATATCGAAGCTGCCGCGCCTACCCCCTCTGCCAATCCAGGCTACCACTTTTACCATAAATCACTTCCTGACCCGCTCACTGTGCCTACCAACAAACAAGTAGGCGATGGGCAGGCACTTCCCCTGTTCCAAGGCAAAATAAATTCGCCAACCAACATCCCCCTTGAGCCCCCCTCAAGGGGGGAATTATCGCTTCCTCCCCTGTCCGCCGTGCCCCGTCGAATGACTGGGGAGGGGAGGTTAGGTGGGGTGGGAGAGAGAGGGGCGCGGGGGATTTTCGCCGTCAGGCTTCGCCAACCAATCTCTTGGCAAAAAATAAGTGGCTGGTACGACGACCAAGCCCGCTCGGCAGAAAATCACCTGGCCGCGGCCGGCGCCGGTCTTGCCAACCAAACTAAAAAAATCATTCGATCCCTAGATGTACGAGAAAAAGCCTTGCCCCGCCTGACTATTGCGATTCTCGTGCTATTTATAATTTCAACCGTTCCTACGTCCGCCGCCACCTACTATCAAAATTTAAAAAACGGCCAACAAACCATCGTTGAACACGGTACCAACGGCTTCACGGAGCTCGCTCACTCTGGGAAACAATTAATCGGCGGTGATCTGGCTAGCGCCGCTAACAGCACCGAACTCGCCATCGACAACTTCAACCAAGCCCTCGGTGTTCTGTCCAAACATGGTTTACTTGCCAGCGCCGCTGGCTTGATTCCCGGTGTAAATAACCAAGTAGAGAGCGGCGGCAAACTCCTCCTCGCCGGCCAAGCCATTGCCCTCGGCAACAGCATACTACTAAGCGGCCTGGCCTCGCTGACAGAAGCCCCGACCACAGCTCCCACCGCGCGCCTGGCGAGTCTGGTTGGATTTATCGAGACTGCCCTGCCTAATTATGAACACGGACTAAATAACCTCGCGGGTGTCGACCCCAAAATTCTTCCGCCCGCTTATCAAGAAGCGTTTATTAATTTCCGAACTGCTTTCGGCGCGGCTGTCCACGATCTACGCAACCTAACCGAACTAGGCAAAACGCTCCCCACCATGTTTGGCGGCGCCGGACTACGCCGCTACCTCCTCATCTTTCAAAACCCCCACGAACTTCGACCCACCGGCGGATTCATGGGCTCATTCGCCATCCTCGAAATCAAAGATGGCGCTATCGTAAAATTAGAAGTCCCGCCCGGCGGCACCTACGATCTCCAAGGGCAACTCGACACCTATGTCGAACCACCCGCTCCGCTTCTCCTCACCAACAAACGCTGGGAATTCCAAGATGCCAACTGGTTCCCCGATTTCCCGACCAGCGCGGAGAAAATTCTCTGGTTCTATCGTCATAGCCGTGGCCTCACCGCCGACGGCGTCATCGCCATGAACGCCAGTGTCCTCGAGCGCTTGCTTACCATCATCGGACCCGTCACCGACGACAAACGCCAACTCACCCTATCTTCCGCCTCCGCTCTCACCACCATCCAAAATATAGTGGAGCAGGGCCCCGAAAAAGCAGCTCACCGCCCCAAACAAATTCTCTCCGATCTAACTCCGCAACTCCTTAAATCGCTCCAATCGCTGCCTCCTGAGCAATGGCTCAGCGTACTTTTTAATCTCGAAGAAGCTCTTGATCAAAAAGAGATTCAAGCCTACGTTACCGATACCGCCCAACAAAGCAATCTGCAAAGTTTCGGCTGGGACGGCCGCGTTCTCCCTACTTCACCGGGACAAGATTATCTCTTTGCCGTAAACGCCAATATTCAAGGTCAAAAAAGTGATGCTAAAATAACCCAAACCATCAGCCACCAAGCCGTGGTACAGGCAGACGGCTCGGTCATTGATACCGTGGTCATTACCCGCGAGCACCAAGGCGCCGTCGGCGCCAAAATGTATGGCGCGCCAAATAGCAGCTTCCTGCGCCTGTACGTACCGCTTGGCAGCGAACTTCTGTCCGCTGCCGGTTTTTCCTGGCCCGATGAAAAACATTTCCGCGCCCCCGACCCCTGGTCAACCAAAGACACGCTCCTGGCCTCCATTGAAAAACCGATCGCGACCGATCCAGTCTCCGGCACGCGCGTCACCGCAGAATTTAACAAAACAGTGTTTGGCAATTGGGTCATGACTAACCCGGGCGAAGTCAGTCGAGTTCAGTTTGCCTACCGCCTTCCTTTCAAGGTTTTTTCGCCGACCTCACCTAGCGCGGATCAGACCGCTAATCTGTCATCCAAATCTCTGTCCGTCCTGTCTTCACTACTCCCTTCGGCACAGACGTCGCAGTACCAGCTGGTTGCCCAACGCCAATCCGGCTCCAACAGTAATTTCCTCAGCCAAATAATTTTCCCCACCGGCTGGACTTCTGCCTGGAGCAGCGGAGAGAACCTGACCCTGGCTGATAATGGCGCCGCCATTTCCCCGCTCCCGCTCACGCACGATTCCATTTGGAGCCTGGTAATGGAAAAATATAATTAATATTTTAAAATATGCCAGAAGATACTCCTAAATTTTATAAAAAATCACTTGCCGAAGACGAACCGCTCCTTAAGAAAAGGAAGCGAGTCGCGGCAGTCAAAAAACCACGCCTACTTGCCCGCCGGCAAGGCCGTCCTTCGGCTGAAGCCGAGAATACCGATCGAATCAATGCCAGCCTTGAAGCGATTTACCGCGATAGCCGGGGCGAATTGCCCAACATGAAGCAAATCAAAATCAAAAAGAGCTACCCAGTGCTCCAGGGGTTACTAGTATTAGTGACCGGGGCGGTAGTGGTTAGCATCGCAGCCTGGATCGGATTCTTTGTGCTACCCGGCGGCTCTGGATTCTCTGAAAACAAAGTAGACCTTTCGATTACCGGACCAACGGTGGCTCCGGTTGGGGCTACCACCACCTACACCATCCAATTCACCAACAATCAGTCTACCACCTTAGAGACCTCCGCTCTAACCATCCAATATCCGGTTGGCTTTGTCTTCGTCACCAGCTCACGCCCCCTGCAAAACAGCTCCCACAACGAACTGCGGCTGGGCACTCTCCCCGCCCAAAGTCAGGGTCAGCTCACCATCACCGGCCAATTATATGGCGCCATTAACCAAAGCCAATCCTGGCGGGTCTTATTGAATTACCAACCCGAAGCGCTCACCTCGCGCTTTCAAAAAAACGTCACCCTTACCGTGACCACCAACGATAGCCCCATCAGTCTAGCGATCACTTCTCCCGCTCAAGTCATAGCCGATACCGATACCGAAATTGTTTTCAGCCTAGTCAACAAAGCTCCCGCTGGAGCCAGCCTCTCTTTCCCCCAACTGCGCCTAATGCCGTTATTACCAGGAAATTTTATCCTCACCTCTTCTACTCCAGCTCTCGGAAAAAATAACTTTTGGAATATTGATTCTGTCTCCAGCGCTATCAATAAAAAACCACTAACCTTCAAAATCCGCGGTCGCTTTAGCGAAAGCTCCGAACCAACCATGGTGAAGGGCGCGGTGAGCGTGCTACTAGATAACAACAAATCCGTCTTTACTATCGCCGAGCAGAGCGTTACGACCCTCGTCGCCAAAAATGGGTTTAATCTAACTCTCGCCGCCAACGGCTCCCTGACCGACTTTGCGTCCAGCCCCGGTGAAACCTTGAACTTCACCATCAATCTAAAAAATACCAGTGCCGCCCCTATTACCGATGCCGTAGTTTCCCTCGCGCTCA
>CAZXIF010000008.1:0-9062 GCA_964640395.1 uncultured Gammaproteobacteria bacterium
GATATCATCCACTTGCCAAGGCCGGATTAGATTTAAGAGCTGCTCATAGTGACCGGTGAGAGTGGACGGGTTGTTCATATGATTGGATGGGTTAAGAATTATACCATCCAGTGTATCGAAAAACTTCGACTCACGCTATGAGACTACCCACACAATTGTCGGTAGAACCGATTAAACAACTCACTTACGTAGTCCCACCAGCGCAACCCACCGTCACTAAAGCCGCAGTCAAACCTGAGTTGCCACCACCCATGCCGACAACGTACAATTTAGAGGTGCCGTTTAGAATAGCCCTCATCGACGACAATAATAACTTAAAAAACCATGTCTCTCAAAAAAACAATCCATCTCTCCCTCTGTCTTTTTCTTTTCCTCGTTCCGTGGCAAACCCGCTACATTTACCAACCCGCTTTTTTAAACGGTAATTATTGGGAATACGGCACGTTGAGTATATATGTTACCGAACTTTTAGGATGGGGGATAATCCTATTATTTGCTTGGCAAATAATAATTTCCAATTTCCCCACTGCGAACGGGATTTCGCCGTGGGCTCAACAATTTTCAATTTCCAAAAATTGGATAGGTAATCCCCAGTTCAAAAAGTTCTGCGTACTAGGAGTATTCTCAATCTCAATCTTAATCTTTTTCATCGCTCACAGCGCCCACCCATCCGTTTCTTTTCAATATATAATTCGCTTAATGCAAGCCGCTTGTTTGGGAATAATTATTCTTCACTCAAGAATTAAGCCGTTCTCGACTCCAAACTACCAATTACAAACTACTAATTACTCGCTAGCCGCCCTCTGGCTCGGCGGCGTTGGCCAAGGGCTGCTCGCTGTTGGGCAATTCTTTACCCAATATATTAGCCCCAATAAATGGCTCGGTCTCGCTCTGCACAATCCCAGTGATCTCGGAGCCTTTGTCATTCAATTTGGCGACGAGCGCTGGCTTCGCGCCTACGGCGCTTTTGGTTCACCGAATTCTCTCGGCATATACTTAGCAGCGATCTTGATGGTGGGGTTATATTGGTATCTCACTCTTGAAAACAAAAAATACCGACTGTTCGTGAGTCTTGGTCAACTTATTATTCTTGCTGGCTTACTCGTCTCCTTTTCCCGTGGCGCCTGGCTGGCGGCCGGCTTTGGGTTACTAGTTTCATTATTTGTAAGCGCCACAACAAAGTCCCCCCTCAGAGGGGGGCTCATGGGGGGTGTTGGCACAATGAACTCAATCGCCCCAACCAACGGCCAACACCCCCCTCTGTGCCCCCCTCTGAGGGGGGATTCGATACTGTTCCACAACACCATTCGTCAGCTTATTTTTTATTCGCTCCTTTGCGCCAGTTTTCTCTTTTTATTCTATCCACTCATCACTGCTCGTTTGAATATCAACAATCGTTTGGAATATCGCTCCATCAATGAACGCCGCGCCCAGTGGAGCGAGGCAATCCCCTTATTAAAAAATAACTGGCTCTGGGGCGTCGGTCCGGGAGCCTATACGGCCGCGCTCGCGCGCCAGTATCCGGATCGTCCAGCCTGGCAGTACCAGCCGATCCATAATATCTACGTGCTCGTCCTGTTAGAGTGGGGGAGCATCGGGTTTGTTGGCATCCTATTGCTCTGGATTGTCATTATAAAAAATATCCTAACAAAAAATCCCCTCGCTGGGGGATTAGTCGCCACACTCCTCGTGGCCGGATTATTTGATCATTGGCTGGGTAGTCTTTACGCTGGAACACTCGTTTGGTTTCTTGTTTTTGGAGTATTCTTTAGTAGCGAGTTGTAAAAATCGGTTTTTGCTGTCGCGCTATTGAGATCCGTTTCTCTTGCGTTGCGCGCGTACACGTCGTTCATCTGTTCTTCTCGCAGGGCAAGCCGTTGAGCATCTAAAGCAGCTTTTTGCTCGGTGCTAGTCGTTGGGTTATAAATTATTTGTCCGAGCGCGCGTTGTTCTTTGACGGAGGCGGCAATCGCCTTGTCATAGGCTTTGATTGCAGTCTCGGCTTCCGCTCGTCTTTTAGGTAGGAGTTTGATTTCAGTCTTCCATTTCAGACGAATCTCCGGTTTTAGTTCGTCTTGAGAGGGCTTCAGAATTGTTAATTCTGCGCGCGCCTTCATAATATCGTCCTCAGCGAATTCTTTTTTTTGCTGAGGAGTCGAAGGGTCATAGAGCGTCTCTAAAGCGGCATCAAGTTTTGCGCTCAACTCCGCCACTCTATCCTTGCGTTGTTCGACTGGCGGCATTTGCTCAACTTTAATGGCATTGGTTGATGGCTCGCCCTCTGGCGCTGACAAAATTTCACTTGGTTCAGACAAATCAAACGGACTATATGATTCTGGCCGTGGCGCTCGAATGCCAGTTCTTTTTAACAGAGCCCCGTCATCATCAGCCCAAGCTCCCTTCATTTCTTTTAGGGCAACTGCTCCCGCCCTTCTCTCGGCACTTTCCAATATCACGTCATGATCTTCACTTGTCGTGGAATCAGCCAGCCGCTCCATGGCTCGTTGTAATATCGCATCCGACTCTTCATTATTCATTCTTTCATTCGGTCTAACCACTTCAAGCCTAGGGCTAAACACCCGTTGCATCATCTCAAACTTTTCTTCCCGCGCCGTACGCTCCGCGCCCAGCGGCAGACGGTAAATCAAATCAGCCATTTGTTCTTTGAAGGTAGTCATTCTGCCGGCCGCCAAATCTGGCCGATTAAATGATTGAGCCAACTCTCGTCGCGCCTTTCCAACATAGGTTGCTCGTTCTAGATTATTCTGCCCCAACATATGATTCACAAAAGCCTGCCTGGATTCTTCGAGACTTGGCAACAGCTGTGGTTCTTTAGAATCCATTTGTCTCGTATAAGCAGCATCGACTGATTTTTGTTGAGACGTTCGTTCCGAAGCCGTCTTAAATTTAGTCATTTCTTTAGCTTGCTCCTGCTGCAAAATGGCTTTAAGTTGCGTGTCGCCGCTCGCCTCGGCTCGTTTCATTTCTTCGGCTAACACTTTCAGATTAGTTTCCGCCATGGCTCGGTCATAATCAGGGTTGTCGAGTGCCTGCTCAGTTTTAGCTTTTTGTACCGCGATATCAATCTGCTTGTTTTCTTCAGCCGCCCGCGCGCGTAATTGGTCAGTGTTTATTTTTTCTCGGTACTGCTGTTGGGCCGCTTCTAATTTTGTCATCTCCTCTGCCGATAAAGAGACTTTGGGAGGCGCCTGTTCAGCTCGGTTCGGAGCAGCAACTTTAGTATCTAAAACAGCATTTTTAATTCTTTCTTTTAACCCTTTCATTTTAGTCATGAATCCCTCAACCAAGGATTTTTTATTTTCTTTCAATTCACCAAAACGAATTACCAAGGTAGTTTCCTCGGCATCTGGGGCATCGAGTCTAGGCAAGACTGACCCGGCTTCCGCTGCTGCAGCAACCGCTTGAGTTTCAAAATTCTCCAGTTGCTCGGTCGCCTGCGCGACGGCGCTGGCTTCAATTTCTCTGGCTGCTCGGGGTATCTCCGGGCGGTCGTGAACCGCTTCATAGGCGGCGGTATTTTCGGCTGGTCTGGTGGCGGGCATAGAGCTAGATTTAGAGATGGTCAATTTTGGATTTAATAACATCAATCTTTTTTTGATCCTCTTTGGCGTACATTTCTTTAACAATAGTTTGTTCTTCTTTTTTAATTTCAGTCAGCTGTTTCATAAAATCCGTAAATGCTTGGTACGCTTGCGCCAATAGATCTTTGATATCGCTAAATGCTGGCATAAAATAAAGCTGATGGTTTTTAAAAAATTGAGTAAATTTATTGAGGAGTATCTTGGCTTGGATAGCGAACGGCATTAAACATTTGCCTATCATGCTCGATATAGGTTGGCAGGAACTTCCCGATGGTAATACATTCTTCTTTGGACGCGCTTTTGATCGAATCATTGTGCGTCACGAAGATGGTCTGGTCGTGAAGCAGCGATTCTAATAAGTATAAGATACCACGCTATTTTTGATCGGGCAATACGTTAAAATTAAAAAAACAACCCTGACGTAGCTTGCCTAAGGGCAGGCCGGTCTGGGCTGTTTTTAATGAGCACCTTCTCCAACCGATACTCCCGGGCTCACTTCTAAAACCATAAGTTTCAAAAGTGAGCGGCCCGGGAACGTGCAAGAGGGCGGGCCTTTTTGAGCGTCATTATCACGCTTCCGGGCCGCTCCGGAAGGAGAAGCTACTTCTTCTTCTCCTTCTTCGGCGCCGGCGGAGCCGGCGCCTTCTTGCAATCCTGCCCATTTTCGCAGCAGGGGCGCCGGACCCCCGGATTGCACGTGCCGTCAGCCGACGGCGGGGGATCGGCCAATGCGGCCGAAGAAGAAATGATGCCGACGGCGGCCAGCAGCGCCGCCATTATCTGCTTCATTTTTTCACCTCCATTCCGTGCTCCCGGCCCAGGAGCAACGATTGACCCTAACACACACACACATTTAGTCAAGACTAATTGACAAAATAATTGTGGATAAACATGACCTGTTACTCCCTTGACAACCTTTAATTATTGAGTACAATGGTGAAGCTGTTATCACTCTTCTTATTTGAGTGATAAGTGAATCCAGGATGTAGAATCTGAAATTTAGAATAATTGGAAGAATACGAAGCCAAATTCCAAATTCTAAATTCTAAATTCAAATATTAATCATTTAACTCATCGCACTATGTCTATCAGACCACTTGGCGACCGCGTCTTGGTTCGTCAGAAAGAGGAGGAAAAAGTTACGACTTTTGGCTTGGTTCTCACCGACACCGACAAAGACAAAAAAGCCGAAGGCGAAGTGATCGCGGTCGGCCCGGGCAAGATGATGGACAATGGTCAGCGCTCCGCCATGGACGTAACCGTCGGTCAGCACGTTATCTTCAAGACTTGGGGCGGCGACAAGGTAGAAATCGGCAAAGAAGAATTCAAAATTTTGTCACAGGATGACATCCTCGGTGTGATCGAGAAATAATTTAATCACTTCATCTACAAAGTATGCCCAAACAAATCATCTACGGCGACGAAGCTCGCCACAAACTCATGCAAGGCGTAAACATCCTGGCCAACGCGGTCAAAGTCACCCTCGGCCCGAAAGGCCGCAACGTCGTGATTGACAAAGGCTACGGCGCCCCGACCATCACCAAAGATGGTGTGACCGTTGCCAAAGAAGTGGAAGTCGAAGACAAATACGAAAATGCCGGCGTCGAACTCGTCAAAGAAGTCGCCAGCAAAACCAACGACGATGTCGGCGATGGCACCACCACCGCCACCGTCTTGGCGCAAGCCATCGTGCGCGAAGGTATGAAAAATGTCACCGCCGGCACCAACCCGGTCGGCCTTAAACGCGGCCTCGACAAATGCGTCGACGCCATCATCAAAGAATTACAAAACAAAATTTCCAAACCCGTCGAACAAGACGAAATCGCCAACGTGGCCGCCATCTCCGCCAACGACAAAGACATCGGCGCCAAGATTGCCGAAGCCATGAAGCAAGTTGGCAAAGACGGTGTCATCACCGTGGAAGAATCGCAATCCTTCGGCATGGAGATCGAAGTGGTGCAGGGTATGCGTTTTGACAAAGGCTACGTCTCACCCTACATGGTCACCAACGCCGAACGCATGGAATCCGAATACGTCGACCCCTATATTTTGATCACCGACAAAAAAGTCAGCTCCATCCATGACATTTTACCAATCTTAGAAAAAGTTGCCCAAAGCGGCAAAAAAGAGTTAGTCATCATCGCCGAAGAAGTAGAGGGCGAAGCCCTTACCACCTTGGTGCTCAACAAACTCCGCGGCACCTTCAACGTGCTCGCCGTCAAAGCCCCCGGCTTTGGTGATCGCCGCAAAGAAATGCTCCAGGATATCGCTGTCCTCACTGGCGGCAAAGTTATCACCGAAGACCTTGGTTTAAAATTGGACAGCACGACCCTCGAAGACCTCGGTCGCGCTCACAAGATTACCGCTACCAAAGACAACACCACCATCGTGAAAGGTGAAGGTGACAAAACAGCCCTTGCCGATCGCGTCGCTCAAATTCGCAAAATGATTGAATTGACCGACAGTGATTTCGATCGTGAGAAACTCCAAGAACGCTTGGCCAAACTGGCGGGCGGTGTCGCCGTCATTCGCGTCGGCGCCGCTACCGAAACCGAAATGAAAGAAGTCAAACATCGCATCGAAGATGCTGTCGGCGCCACCAAAGCCGCTGTCGAAGAAGGTGTCGTACCCGGCGGTGGGGTCGCCCTCATCCGCGCCGTCCAAGCCATCGACGGCTTGAAGCTCGAAGCTGAAGAAATGATTGCCGCCACGATTCTGCGCCGTGCACTTGAAGAGCCACTCCGCCAGATTGCGGCCAACGCCGGAGTTGATGGCTCGATCGTCGTCGACGCCGTCAAGAAAGCTCCAGACATGCTCACCGGCTACAACGCCGTCACCGGTGAATACACCAACATGATCAAAGCCGGTATCATCGACCCGACCAAAGTTACCCGCAGCGCACTTCAGAATGCCGTATCAATTGCGGGCATGTTCCTCACTACCGAAGCCATCATTACCGACCTGCCAAAGAAAGATGAATCACCGGCCATGGGCGGTGGCGGCATGGGAGGTATGGGCGGGGGAATGGGAGGAATGTACTAAACACAGATTTAGACAGATTGTATCCGCCAGCTGGCGGACGGATTTAAACAGATTAAAGATAAAAAAAGACGTCTCCGCAAGGGGGGCGTCTTTTGTATTTTTATGGTCGTTATTCAGGGTGGAATCGTTCGCTAACCCTCCTTGGAAAGGAGGGTCGACCTGATTCGCATCAGGTCGGGGTGGTTTGCCGTCCTCTGCTAGCAATATTAAAAGAGAAAGGGCATCCGACGTAACTTCGTCAAAGATTGTCTAAAATAAGCCAACATGTTACCATTCTGAGCGTTAACCAAGGAGTCTACGTCATAGTCATCAAAAAATTATTGGTCTATGGAAGATCGCAATCAACAATTTTTTGAACAAGCCAAACAAGAGGCGGAAGCAGTCTATAAATCGATCGGTGCGGTGGTTTGTCCCTACCTTAAAAAGAAGGTGGCTTTTAATGCCAAAGGGTTAGAACACATCAAATTTGGAAAACCGATCACCAACTTATTGGACAAATAAAAAAGGTCTTCTTTGAAGGAGACCCGGAAGATCAATAAGTGTTAAGCAGATGTTCGCGTGCTTACGGTTTTACATTTGAACCGTGAGAGGGCCGAAGCCCTAGCACGCTACATCCAATTTGATACTATCACGGATCCGGTTGTAATGCAAGGATACAAAATTAGGACACCCGATCAGCCAGTGTGGATAAAAAATATTTTTTTATTGCCCCGACACGTTATGTCTATCGAAAAACTTGAGGCTCTAAAAGCCAAAATCCAGTCCACCACCAAACTCCTCAAAATCGAGGACTTAAAGATTAAAATGAATCAACTAGCCGACGAAATGAATCGACCGGATTTTTGGTCTGATCAACCAGCTGCCCAGGCGATCTCACAAGACTACCAAGATATCAAAACCGAAATCGACAAATGGGCCGACATCGAGCGCCAAGCTGCCGATCTCATCGAGCTCACAGCCAGTGGCGACACCACGCTCACGAAAGAAATCGAATCCCAAACCACCGCGCTGGACAAACAATTTGAATCATACGAATTATCCCTGTTGCTCGATGGCCCCTACGACAAAAATAACGCCATCATTTCAATTCATGCCGGTAGCGGCGGCACCGAAGCCCAGGATTGGGCCGCCATGTTGCTCCGCATGTTGCTCCGCTTTGCCGAAGAACAAGGCTGGAAAACCCGTATCGTCGATGAATCCCGTGGCGCCGAAGTCGGCTACAAATCCATCACCGTCGCCATCACTGGCCGTCCGCCAGCTGGCGGAGTCTATGGCTATCTCAAATCCGAACATGGCGTGCATCGTCTGGTCCGCATCTCACCCTTCGATGCCGAAAAAATGCGCCACACCACCTTTGCCCAAGTCGAAGTCTTACCCGAACTCGACAACGAAATCGATATCAAGATCGATCCCCAAGATATTCGCATCGACACCTACATGTCTGGCGGCAAAGGCGGCCAAAGTGTAAACACTACTTATTCTGCGGTTCGCATCGTGCACCTCGCCACCAATATCACCGTTACCTGTCAAAACGAACGCTCCCAACTCCAAAACCGTGAAACCGCCCTGAAAATTTTAAAAGGCAAACTCGTGCGTCTCGCCGAAGAAACCAAAGCCAAAGAGCGCCAAGACCTGCGCGGCGAATACAAATCCGCCGAGTGGGGGAATCAGATACGTTCCTACGTGCTGCATCCCTACCATCTGGTAAAAGATCATCGTACTGATTATGAATCAACTGATCCCGAGAGTGTGCTAGAAGGAAAAGTATTGCCGTTGTCTGAGGCATATTTGAAATGGTTAAAAAGTGATGGTTAAAGATGTCTAAAGAGAACCGGATAAGAGTATTGACTGTTGTCTTTGGTTAAATTTTAAAATACAGATAAGCTCAAGTTAGTGTTAATAGTTTTGTCATTCATATTTTACAAAGAAATACAGTATCCACACCTATTTCGCTTGCCAAATATACCTGCTATGTCATTATGGCGATAGTATTACGATGTTAAAAAATATGTTTTCCAAAGGAGGCAATAGACTAAAGGCATCTAACTCAGTTAGCCTGTATGGGGCTTTGATAATAATGCCGGCGCTATTTGTGGCTGGTGGTTTTTATCCGGCAGTAACGAACGCGATAAATCCCTCCTCCGGCCTCATCACCATCCCCACCACCCCTTACACTTCCTACACCCCAATCAAACACCTCAAAATTCCGGTATCCCGCACCCCAAACAACACCGTCTTCGGCGCCCCACTCACCCTCACCCCCGAACAACTCGCCGCGGCGCGTAGCGACGCGGTCGCCGAGGCCTTCAATCACTATCTCGATCAACTCCAAGCACAGGAAGCCCAGACCGCAGCTGCCATTGACCCGGCCACCGACCTTAACACCGTCATATCTTCTCCTGAATTTACTAATCTCCT
>CAZXIF010000009.1:0-8124 GCA_964640395.1 uncultured Gammaproteobacteria bacterium
TTGTTCCTTGTTCCATACAAAAAATAATCCAACAACGTAAACGGCGGCTCTCCCTCTGCTCGCCCCTCAAACTGCCGGGAATAATTTTCAATCCCGTTACAATACCCAATCTCTTTAATCATCTCCAAATCGTAGCGCACCCGTCGTTTGAGACGCTCATATTCGAGCAATTTTCCCTGACGCTCGAACACCGCCAGCTGTTCGTTTAATTCTTTTTCAATCCGGCCGAAAGCATCCTTGCGAGCCTGTTCACCAACTACATAATGTTTAGCCGGAAACAGCCATATATCCTGTACGGGCGTATTGCTATACGCCCCCGGTACGGGCGAATTGCTCGCCCCCGGTACGGGCGAATGGCCATTCGTCCCCGGTACGGGCGTATAGCAATACGCCCCTACGACAGCGCGCGTCACCGGATCAACCCGCTCGATAATATCGATTCGATTGCTAATTTCCAAGCGATAAATCATCTCTTCATTCACCGGCCTGATTTCCAATACCTGGCCACGCAATCGAAACGTGCCTCGGCGTAAATCAGCCGTGGTGCGCTCGAACTGCATACTGATGAGTTGTTCACTCAGCGCCCGCCGATCCAAATCTTGTCCCTGACGCAAGTGCAACACAATCTGTTCATACTCGGCTGGCGACCCCAAGCCATAAATCGCCGACACCGACGCCACGATAATCACATCCCGTCGCGAGATCAAAGCCTGCGTACACGCATGCCGCAGCCGATCGATCTCTTCATTTATTTGGGCCTCTTTTTCAATATACGTATCACTGCTTGGCAGGTACGCTTCCGGCTGATAATAATCATAATAACTCACGAAATACTCCACCGCATTCTCCGGAAAAAACTCCCGAAATTCATTGCACAGCTGCGCTGCCAAGGTTTTATTATGCGCGATCACGAGCGTCGGCATTTGCACACGCTCAATAACATTCGCCATCGTAAAGGTTTTGCCCGATCCGGTCACGCCTAACAAAGTCTGCTTGTGCAAACCTTTATTAAGCCCCTCAGTCAACTGCTCAATCGCCTTTGGTTGGTCACCCGCCGGCTGGTAGTCTGACTTGATCTTAAACTGCATAACCTTCTCAATAAATTTTAACTTCAACTACTCCAGAAACGCTTAATTTCCAATTTTCAATTTTCAATTTTTAAACAATGCTTCAATGAAATAATTTCCAATGTTTAAAACATTAAATAATTGAAAATTATTTGAAAATTGAAAATTGAGAATTGAAAATTTCACCGTCCTACCCTCTCCCCACCATACTCTCCACAATCCCAAGTAAGAGCAAATTAATAACCAGCGACGACCCGCCATAACTCACCAGTGGCAACGTCACCCCGGTCACCGGCAACAGCCCGGTCTCCGCGCCCACATTAATTATCATCTGGCTAAACAAGAGTACCATCACCCCGCCAACCGTGGCCAATACAAAATCATCTTTTGTGCGGTACATAATTAGGTAGAGTCGGTACAAAATGACTCCATACAATATCAGCAACACCGCCGCTCCGGCAAATCCCAGCTCTTCGGCAATCACCGAAAAAATAAAATCCGTTTGCGCCTCCGGCAAAAAACGCAGTTGACTCTGCGATCCAAACCCGAGTCCTCGCCCAAACAGTTGGCCGCTGCCGACCGCGATAATCGCCTGGTTCACATTATACCCGGTGCCGAGCGGATCACGTTGCGGATCCACAAAATTCCGCAACCGATCTTTTTGATAATCCTTGAGCAAGAACCCCCACGCTACCACGGAAAAAATAGCCAAGCCAATCCCTAAATAAAAAAAATACCTCCGCCTGGCCCCTACCAAATACATCAGTCCAAGCCATATCAGGCCCAGCAATACCGCCGAACCCAAATCCGGCTGTAACATAGTTAACCCAATCAATACCCCAGTCACCAAAGCAGTCCCAACAAAAAACAACGGTCGCTCAAACCGTCGTCCAAAATGGACAATAATATACGCGAGCATCAAAATAAGCGCCAGTTTGGCAAACTCCACCGGCTGAAAAGACCAACCCCCCACCACAAACCACCCGCGCGTCCCGCGAATCGTCTGCCCTACCACCAGTACCGCTACTAAAAGAACAGCCGCTCCCAGATACCCCAATTTAGCAGCTGAACGAAAAAAACTATAATGAGTTAAACTCGCCACGGTAAAAACTATGATTCCAATTCCCGTGAACAAGAGTTGCTTGCGAAAAAATAACAAAGTACTGCCGCGCGACAGATCGACACTATAAATCGCTTCCAATCCGAACGCAATCAAAAGCAACACCGCGCTCGCCAGCACCCAATCAAACTTCAATCGTCGAAACGCCCCAAAATTAATCATATTAAAACAATAATTCCCCGCTTGGGCGGGGACTGGTTTCCCCTCTTTTCAAGGAGGGGCGGGGGGGGGGAGGTTGTATGCCTCACCACACCAACGACCCCACCTAACCTCCCCTTATCAGGCTCCACAGAGTCAATCCATTCGCATGGAAAAAGGGAGGAATCATACTGTGTCACTTTTCCGGTTCAAGGTAAACCTCCTTATCATACACATTTATGATGGGGAACACTCTGATATCACTAACCAACAGATTAGGCGCCAGACTACGCAAATCAATCTTTTGCGCCGCCAGCGAAGTAAAATTATTAAGGGTTAACGGCAATAATCCAACCAAACTTTCCTGATTATACAACCCCACATAAAATCGTGGCGCCGCGTAACTATAGGGCGTATTATTTGTCAGCGTAAAAGAAATAATCGCGCTATCAGCTCCGCCTCCCGGCCCCGTAAACACAAAATCAGTCACTCCAAAATTCAAACGCTCCGCCTGCCACTGCGCGGTATCCTTTACCGTATGATTCGATATACGCTGCCAAGCCAAATGTGGCAACACTAATTCTGGAGCATTCGGATACGCGCCACTAGTCAGCCCCAACATCGCCACCGGTCGCCGTTCACCTGGCAACAAGATGGTACGCTCGACTGGAGTCGTCTGCCCGTTCACTACAAAAGAATAATCAAGCGTCACGGCAAAACGCGGATTAGGATTCCTAATTTCAGCCACCAAATCATACTTGTCCGTTCCACCTGGAAAAATTGTCGGATTGATAATCTCCAACGGCAAAGGGCTAAAACGCGCATGAATTAGAGTATAATTAGGAAACGTTGTGATACTTTTATTAAACTGCCCCTTATCATTTAGCGCGATACTCACTTCCTGCCAACCGTACCAGCCAGCCACGCCAAATAATATGGCGCTCACTCCCACCAAACCAAACAGTAGCGCTCGGTACAATGATAACCGATTGTTTACATACCACATGCCATACTTCAGGGTCTGACTATCAAACTCCCGCGTAGGATCCTGATACTGCTCAAAAGACCGACGCGCCTTGGGCGTACGGCCATCAATAACCGGACTGTTGCCGGATGATTCTGGAGGTAAATCTTTTGCCATATGAAAATTATAAACTAACCATAGTATAACCAAAAAACCTGACCTTGGCTATATCACAAAAACAAAATCCCCCTTTGACAGGGGAAATTGTTATTCATTAGTATAAGCCGAATTTTGTCCTCTCACCAGCCATTTAAGGCCAATCAGAGCGATAATCATTTATCTAGCCTCGCTATTACTAGCGAGATCAAGCGAGCGAACTTTTCCACGAGGCGCGTAGCGCTGGTCGAGGCTGCTCTTGCACCAGATAGGGTTTAGCACACTCCGCTGTTGCCAACGGAGGAGTAGAGTAGATCTAATCTTAAGTGTTAGAGCCTCCCTACACTTTTCACCTTTCACCAGCGCTACGCGCTGGTTAGTATTGTCTCTGTGCCACTGTCCCGCCCCATAACCTCGCGGCTCGGGGGGTGGGGGTTACCCACTATCCTTTTCCTCCCGACTGGGTCGGGATTTGAGTGTTCGGACTTTCCTCCCCGACTCGGTCGGGGCGATTATCCCTAATGAACCGCGCTATAATACAGCAAATCAAGCAAAAAGTCAATCCAATTGACGCAGCCCATTTTTTAGCCTAAAATACTCACTATATCAACCCCAATTTCTAGTTTCTAATTTCAAATTTCTGTCCAATCAATGGTATGAAACGTTTCGAACTCTTCTTCACCTTTCTCCAGCTTCCCCTCGACTATCTACTCCTGGTCTTGGCTGGCTGCACCGTTTACGCGTTGCGCTTTTCAGAAACCATCGTCGCCATTCGGCCGATATTTTTTCATTTCAATCTCCCCTGGCAACGCTACCTGGCTATCGTGCTCGTCGTCGCCCTCGGCTGGATTGTTATTTTTATTTTTTCCGGACTCTACAATACCAACCCCAACCGCAAATTTGCCAGCGAACTGACGCGCATTGTCATGGCCTGCTCCACCAGCTTCGCCGCCATTACTATCTACGTATTCTTTACCCTACAACGGTTTGACTCTCGTTTTCTGGTCGTCACCGGCTGGATTGCGGCTATCATCTACATCAGCCTCGGGCGATTACTACTGCGTGGCATCAAGGCGCTCCTCTACCGATATGGTGTCGGCCTACGGCGCACCATCATTATCGGCAACGAATCCATCTCCGACATTATCGCGCGTACCCTGCGCTCCGAACCACACCGCGGCTACGCCATCGTCGGTATTTTTCCCGACTTCAACTCGAGCGCGCAAAAATTAATCTTGCGCTTGAATCCGGATGAAATCATCCTGACCAATTCCGAACGCGACCAAACCCAAACGCTGGCGGCCGTTGACTTTGCCAACCAGCATCACCTCACTTTCAAATATTCCGCCGACCTATTCGCCACCATCGCCACCAATCTGAACGTCTCCACCATTGCCGGTATCCCCATCATTGAAATCAGACAAACTCGCCTGACCGGCTGGGGACGCATTATCAAGCGAGGTATCGATATTGTCGGCAGCTCTCTACTGCTAGCGCTTTGTTTACCACTCTACCTAATTATTTCGCTCGGCATTCTCTTAGAAACCGGCGGCCCCATTCTCTACCGCAATCGTCGCGTTGGCCAAAACGAGCAAGATTTTTTTACCCTCAAATTCCGTTCCATGTATCAGAAGGATTGTACCGGCGAACAATTTGGCGCCGCGGGTACGGTCGCGCTGCGTAAAGAAAGCAAGCTAATCAAAACCAACAGTATTAAAATCGGCCCGGTCTACAAAATCAAAGACGACCCCCGCGTCACTTCATTCGGACGTTTCCTGCGTCGTTGGAGTCTCGATGAATTGCCCCAATTTGTGAATGTCTGGCTCGGCGACATGAGCCTGGTTGGCCCGCGCCCGCACCAACCCCGCGAGGTCAACGCCTACGAAAAACACCACCGTATCGTACTCGCCATCAAACCAGGCATCACCGGCCTCACCCAAATTTCCGGTCGCAGCAGCCTGAGTTTCGAAGACGAAGTAAAACTCGATACGTTCTATATCGAAAATTGGAATATCTATCTCGACATTATTATCCTACTCAAAACCCCTTTTATTGTCCTGTTTAGAAAAAATGGAGCACTGTAAAAAAATTGTTAAATTGTTATATTGCTAAATTGCTAGTGAACGGTGACACAAAAACAATTTAACAGTTTAACAATTTAGCAATTCTCGCTAATGGTATGCGTATCGCCCTCATCCACGACTACCTCTCCCAAGACGGCGGCGCCGAACGGGTACTCGAAGCGCTCCACGAGCTCTGGCCCGAAGCGCCGATTTTTGTATTGTTCCATGATCAGAAAAAAATCCCTCGCTTCAACCCCAGCGTGATCCACAAGTCATGGCTGGCCAAAATGCCTTTCATCACCTCTCGTTTCCAATGGTACCTACCGTGGATGCCGCTGGCCACCGAGCAATACAACTTGCGTGATTTTGATGTCGTCCTATCTTCTACCAGCGCTTTCGCCAAAGGCGTCATCACCTATCCCAACACTCTTCATATCTCCTACTGCCACACCCCCGCCCGCTACCTCTGGAGTGACACGCACGAATACCTGGCCGATCTGAACTACAATTGGCTCATCAAATCACTCTTACCCCGCACCATGTATCGCATGCGCTTATGGGATAAAATGAGCGCCGACCGCGTCGATCATTTTATCGCCAACTCCAAAACCGTTGAGCGACGCATCAACAAATATTATCGTCGCGAAAGCCACGTAATTTATCCTCCCGTAGCCACCGAGCAATTCTCACCTTCCTCAGAAGTAGACGATTATTTTGTCGCCGGCGGACGTCTCGTGCCATACAAACGCATTGATCTGGTAATCCAAGTGTTTAATCGCCTCAAATTCCCCCTCAAAATTTTTGGCACCGGCCCGGAAATGGCTAGACTCCAAACCATGGCCAAGCCAAATATCACCTTCCTCGGTCGCATCAGCGACAGCGCCAAAGCCGATCTCCTTAGCCGCGCCGCCGCTTTCATTCACCCCCAACTTGAAGATTTTGGCATTACCCCCATCGAATCCATGGCCAGCGGCCGCCCAGTCATCGCCTACTCCGCCGGTGGCGCGACCGAAACCGTCACTCAAGGTGAAACCGGCATCTTCTTTCATCGCCAAACCTGGGAATCACTGCTCGATGCCGTGCTTCATTTTCGCCCCGACAATTGGGACAGCGCCCTCATCCGAGAGCGTGCCCTGCGCTTCAGCACGCTCCACTTCAAAACCGCCATCAAAAAATACGTCGACGATCACTATGAAGAATTTAAACGCGGACTGAATCAAACTGCCCTGTTAAAATAAGCGAGGACAACAGTAAATAGTAACTTAGATCCTGCGTGAAAAATGACTTTTTCACTCAAGATTTGATTAAATAATTGGTTAATCAAAATTGTTGTTTGACAACACCTTGTCTAAATCTTTCAACTTGCTAATCTGTTTTTTGGCATACCAGAATGTTTTTTGCTGCGGTGCGTTTCTGGGGAAACGGAGAATTTGTTTGCTACCGTGCTGGGCAAATGATCCTGGCATGAGGAGCAGTTCTTGTCGCAATGTGGCCAGTGTTTTACGGTGATCACGTTCCGGCAAACAGAGTCGTTGAAACCATTTAATGAGATCATAGGCCCACAACAAAATTTCTAGGTACAGCGCATTAGCGACAAATGTTTTGGTCGGAATGTTGCCCAGATAATAGTCCTCTTTTAAACTCCGGATGTCCCGTTCACATTGTACCCGACCGCTGTAAAATTTCCAGATATTCGCCGGCGTCATTTCAAGATTAGTCACGATCGCCGAGTAACTGTAAGCGTTAACGGTAAAGAGTGTTGTTTGGTCAGATTCTTCCGACTCCAGTTTTTTTCTGACGACGCAATAACGATAGGATTTATCCCACTTGGCTGGCTGATACATTGTTTCGGCAAAGCTGTAACGATCATCCGTGCCACTCGCCGGGCAAAATTTTAGGCCGGCAACTAATCGTTTGAGCGGACCAGTCATATCGGCGACAATTACGAACCCAGCTTTGTTTTGGCTCAAGAGAGCCACAATATCCTTATCGTAGAAGCCGGAATCACCACGAAATTTGGTGTGGTATTCAGTAACTGGGTACTGCTGAAAGAATTTTTGCAGATACTCGAGAGCGCCAGTGGCCGTGTAGGCGTTACCAGGTCGCAGTGTTCCGAGCAGACTCGTGCCACTGTTACTTTCGAAACAGAACAAAGGGTGATACGACCGACGACCGCGTGCCCGAGGATTGTAACCTTTCATCGCCCCCTCTTGGTGGCCATAGATCGTACAAACGGTTGAATCCATATCCACCAACAATTTTTTCTCCGGCACGATCCGATCGATAAAATATTTTCTCAATCGATCGTGCAGGCGAACCAGTTGCGTTCGGACTTCGTCCGAACCGCGAACCAGGAAACGACGCAAGGTGGTGGGATCTGGGAAACGATTAAGTCCAATCAACATTTTAAAAACCCCATTGTTGCCGAGCATTTTGGAAACCTCGATGCGGCTTAAACCGAGAATGATTGGGTACAGTAGGGAGAACAACTGTTCAGAAATCGTGTAATCATTGTTGCGTTGTTCGTATCTGATACGCAATGTGATGAGACTCCGTAGGCCAATACGCTTTAAAAACAGATGAAACAAATACACGCCACCGAAATGAGTCAGGCGA
>CAZXIF010000010.1:0-2603 GCA_964640395.1 uncultured Gammaproteobacteria bacterium
CCCTTAATAGGGGGTTTTGTGGGGGCCCCCGGCCGTTTTTTCATCCTCCGGCGGCGGGTGGGGCTCGGGCACCCCCGGACTGTCCGGGGGTGGCCGTCCCGGATCGGGCGGCCGCGGCGGGCTCGGCGGGAGCGGCTTCAAGTCCGGCTCCACGTCCCCCACCGGGGGGACCGGCTTGGGGGGCGGGTCGGCGATGGTGGCGCCAATCAGCGCCACAAAGATCAACAGTTTTATCATTGGTAACTCCCTGCCCGCATACCGGCGGGCATCCATAGCTAAGCATAGTTTTTAATTCATGTCAATGTATATTGACTCAGAAGCCAGTACTTAATCTTGGGTTGTTTTTTTATTACCGAACATTTTAAATCACTAGGCACCAGTCAAACATCGTGGTATGGTAAATAAATTATAATCACTAAATCTCTCGACAGCTGTTTTTGGACTCTGCGATCTATGTCTTCCACCCTTCCCACCGGCCTATTACCCGTCACCGCCGCTCTCGCCGGCAATATTTTTATTACTATAATCAAATCTGTCGGGTTTTTGCTGACCGGCTCTTCGGCCATGTTTTCTGAAGCTATTCATACGGCCGCCGACACCGGCAACCAGGCACTGCTCATGGTCGGAATCAAACGGTCACAGCGCAAAGCGGATAAAAAGTTCCACTACGGCTTCGGACACGAACGATTTTTTTGGGCGCTCATCAGCGCGTGCGGCATCTTTTTCCTGGGGGCTGGTGTTACGCTCTATCGGGGAGTTAATTCATTGTTTAGCCAGACACCGGTTACGAATTCACCGGTTGCCTATTTAATTCTAGGCGTGTCGCTTACTATTGAGTCGTTCACATTGTTCTATGCGTTTAGAGAACTCAAATCACGCAGCACCGAAACAAAGTTAACAAGAATACTTCGCCACGGCGATCCGACCACACTGGCCGTAATATATGAGGATGGTGTGGCAGTACTCGGCTCGCTCCTCGCGGTCGCAAGTATCGGGTTAACCGCGCTCACTCAAAATGCGATCTGGGACGCAATCGGATCGTTACTCATCGGATTATTACTGTTGTGCGTAGCCGTATTACTCATCATTAAAAATCGTGAATTTTTATTGGACCGAGCCATGCCGCGTCATCTGGAAGAGCAGGTCATTGCTATTCTCAACGCCGAATTAGCCATCGAAAAAGTAATCGATTTCAAATCCACCGTGCTGGATATAAATATTTATCGCGTCAAATGTGAAGTCGAATTCAATGGCATCGAGCTGTTGAAAGAAATTAATAAATATGGCGAACTGCGTGAAGATTTTGAAAATATCCGCTCCGACTATGCCCAATTTGTACGTTTTTGCACCGAAATGAGCGACCGCGCTCCCCGGCTAATTGGGACTAAGATAAATGAAATCGAACAGCGTATCAAAGAGCAAATGCCGCATATACGGCATATTGATATCGAGATTAATTAAACACTAGGCCCTTCTTTTTTAATCGCCTCATATGCCAGCATCGCCCGTTTGCGTTCCACACCCCAACGATACCCGCTAATCTCACCGGTTGCTTTCAGCACCCGGTGGCAGGGGATAATATACGCCACCGGATTGTCCCCGACCGCCGCTCCGTTCGCTACCTTTGTTTAAAGGTAAAACAGTCGCTATCAAACCACTCAGCGGCGGGCTGACGAACATCTCGTTTATCGTCACCTGTGCCAAACAAAAGTATGTCCCCCGCTTCGCCCCCGCTACCTACCGCTCGCTGGGTATCAACAAGCGCGCCGAAGCCTACAACACTGCCACAGCCGCCGCGCTCGGCATCGGGCCGCGCCTGTTTCTCTACGAACCAAAATTAGTTATAACCGTGCTACACAAAGCACACCTGAGCGCTCCAGAGTTACGCCCGGAAATAAATGTCCTTAGCCAGAACCTAAGTGCTATCAAGAGGCAGTTGGGCGAGCTATTGCCGCCCGTGCCGTGTCACTTTGATCTCTTGCCCGGCAATATCATTCTGCATGGACCTCAGGTACAATTGATCGACTGGGAATATGCCACAAACGCTGACTGTCGTTTTGATCTAGGCAACCTATCGATGATGGGGGGTTTTAGCGCCACTCAAGATAAATATTTCTTGGACGCATACGGGGAAACAAATTCGAAAAATCCCGAATGGCTGAGTCTCTTTAAACGCTTGGTGCATACCCGTGAAAGCGTCTGGGCCATGCATCAGTGGGCCTCGCCGGCCAAAAAGCCCATGAGCCAGACTTTTTACTGGCGCTATGCCCAAAGACATTGCAAGCAGGCTATAAAATTATAAATTTTAATTGATAAAACCGGTGGGTATAGTGGTCTGGTTTGTCTAGACAACTTATCCCCAGTTTTGAGGTCCCGAAATTGAGAAGAAATAATCACTGATTTAATAATTGTTTTGGTTGGTACCGACAAGTGGTTGTCGGTTTTTTTAATAATTAAGTCTCGGGAAAATAGAGTTGGTGTGGTGTTTGGTAATTCAGTGACTGGTGCGGTCGGTCGGTATTGTAGAATTTGAAATAATTGGTGAGTCCGATTTTTGTCTCCGGTATCGTGGCATAGTCATTGATAAAAATGTCTTCATATTT
>CAZXIF010000011.1:0-3456 GCA_964640395.1 uncultured Gammaproteobacteria bacterium
ATAGTGTGTAGGTTAGATAAATAAAACACCTATTTATAGGGTACTCCACCGAGCAAAAATTCCGCAAGGCAAGAGTCGCCCAAGACCACCCGACTCCTGAATCGTCAGTTCACCCATTTCGATCTTTCCCTGGTATTTTTCTTTCAAAACTTCCAAATTATTGCGATACGCTATTGCCGAATACCCAGACGCATACCCATTGATCAAAAAAAACAAAGGCGTATCAGATAAAATTTCCCGGCACAATTCCAAAAAAGGCAAAAAATGTTCCTCGATTTTCCAGGTCTCCCCTTTCGCCCCGTGCCCAAAGGCCGGCGGATCCATAATAATCGCATCATAACGGCGTCCGCGTTTGATCTCACGCTTCACAAATCCAACTGCATCATCCAAAATCCAGCGAATCGGCTTATCTTTCAAGCCCGACAACTCAGCATTGTCCCGCGCCCAACTGATCGCCACTTTCGAACCGTCGACATGACACACCTCCGCCCCCGCCTGCGCGCAAGCCAGGCTCGCCCCACCGGTATATCCAAATAAATTTAATACTGAAACCGACGCCAACATCCCCCCGCCACCCCCTTCAAAGGGGGATCTATTATTCCCTCTTTGAGGAGGGCGAGGGAGATGTTGGGCAATTACCTTTCTCATCCACTCCCAATTACTCGCTTGCTCCGGAAAAATACCCGTATGCTTAAAAGCGCTCGGTTTAATCCAAAACTGTAATCCCCCATACTGAATCGCCCACCGCGCCGGCAGTGTTTTCTTGAATTTCCAACCGGCTTCACGACCATCTCGTTCAAATACCGCGTCAGCCTTCTGCCATTCAGCAGCTGCTAATTTTTTCGGCCACAATGCCTGTGGATCCGGACGGACCAGCGTAACGGTTCCATAACGCTCTAATTTTTCTCCCTCACCCGAATCAAGTAATTCAAATTGGTCAGCGGTGGATCCGGCTCGTTCTATGATATACACAAAAAATGATTAGATAACTGGCCGCTCCTGTGGCCCAACATATTCCTCTTCGTCTTCTGCCAATCGTCGCAGACCCTCACCACTCATCATTTCTTCGTGCACCTGGGCAACGAGTCCGGGCACACGGCCGATAAGAAAAAAGCCTACCACCATTCGCCAATCAAAACCCATATCCGACAAAATCGCTGCGTTCGCTCCATCCATATTAAGCGGCAAAGGCTTAGATGAGGTCTTGTTCAGCTCCTCTGCAACCGTGAGAGCGAACTCACAATGTCTACCATAAAAACCAGTTTCCTTGGCAATCGTAAATAAAGTATCCGTCCGATTATCATGAGAAAAAATTCTATGACCATAACCAGGCACACGAATTTTCTGCTGCTTCAATTCACCCAAAAACTGACGTAGCGCGTCAACATTGAATTGAACATGCTCTTGAAAAAATTGTGCCGCCCCCTCTAGCGCTCCGCCATGCCGCGCGCCTCCGAGCCCCAGCAATCCAGCCGCAACAGAGGTGTGCAAAGGATTCCCGAGCGAACTCACCATACGAGCGGACACAGTCGAACCAATCCTAACTCCGTGATCAATCATCATCATTAACATAGCGTTCAACATCCGTGTTTGTGCGTCAGTTGGCAACTCCCCCTTCAATATTAAAAAAATAACTTCCACAAAAGTTTTCTTTTGGACCAGCTCCTGTAAATTATACCCACGCACGGTCTCTTCTGTGCCATTAACGTGGCTGATCGCTGTCTTCCACTGCATACAATAATTATTAAAACCACCTAAAATATAGCTGGCTTAAGCAAAAAAGTAAAGAATGTTGCCTCAAAAAACGCCATAATCCGTGCAATCCTCATCCGCCAGCTGGCGGAACTAATCCGTGTAATCAGTGTCAAGCAAACGGCTTCACCAACTCCGCCAACTGCTCATAACTTTCCGCCACCATCACCCCGACCACGGCCAAAGCCTTTTCCTTTTCCGCCGCGCTCTGCCCGCGCCCAACAATGGCACCGGCATGCCCAATATTCATGCCTTCAGGTAATACGCTGGCAAATTTTCCACCCACATAAATCGCAATCGGCTTCGTAAACTGTTTGTTCTTAATCAACTCCACAATTTCAAATTCATAACTCCCGCCATGCTCGCCAAAAATTACCACTGCTTTTGTCTGTGCATCCTGCTCAAACATAAGCAGCAAATCTGCATACGTTGTCCCCATCAGCAAGTCCCCACCCACATGCACCGCCGCGCTTTGTCCCAAGCCGGCTTTACGGATTTGCCACGACACTTCATTCGTCATGCCTCCCGAACGCGAAATAATGCCAATACTCCCCGGCTGAAACACCTCATTCACCAGTGGCCCGCCGACCACTCCCACACGCCCCACTCCAGGCACGATAAAACCAAGGGAACTCGGCCCAATAATCCGAATATTTTTTTCCTTCGCAGCGGCGAGACAATACGCCGTATCTTTGATCGGGATCCGCTCGACAATAGTATTAATGAGCCCGATGTTACTATCAATCGCTTCGATAATCGCCGCTTTGGCCGCAAACGGAGGCACATAGATAAGTGACACATTCGCCTCAGGAAACTGCGCGACCGCTTCCTTCACCGAATTAAACACCGGCTTACCCTCCACTTCCTGCCCGCCTTTTTTAGGTGTTACGCCACAAACCACGCTGGTATGATAATCCAACATCGCCTTGGCTGCCTTCTGCCCCTCCTTGCCCGTAATTCCTTGCACCAGCACTCGGGTTTCTTTGGTTATTAAAATTCCCAT
The DNA here is from genome assembly GCA_964640395.1 of uncultured Gammaproteobacteria bacterium. Taxonomy (GTDB): domain Bacteria; phylum Patescibacteriota; class Patescibacteriia; order Magasanikbacterales; family GWA2-37-8; genus CAZEDL01. The sequence continues at coordinate 2,756 of CAZXIF010000011.1, forward strand.
ATAGTTATTTATTAATCATTCCCGCCAAAATCTGCGCTGTATCACTCATACTAGCCTCTTTCCCAAATATTTTCATATTCAAATTATTCCGTTTCGCGCACTCCGCCATGAGTGCCAAACCTTCTTTCTCAGAAGGACCACCGCGACGCACCACAATCGGATAGCTGGGCTTAAGTTCATCTAAGGCATCAATCACTCCTCGAAAAGTCTCCTCGACATTCGTAAAATTAGCTACCCCCCCGATTATCCACAGGCCTTTTAATCCTGGCTTGGACAGAACTATCTTAGTTAACTGATGGACTTTTTCTCGCGGCGGATTGCCTGAATACTCCGTATAATTAGCTGCTTTAAGACCAGCTTTAAGGAGGGCGTCCATATTGCTAATACTAGCTCCGGCGCTTGAAAAAAGCGTCGCAATATCACCTTCCATCTCAATATACTTTCCAGCCGTTCCCTGATAGTACTTTTCTCCTTCATCAATCTTCTTGGCAGCTATTTCGCGCTCGGTCGCTGGTCTGCCCAGCATCGTCCGCGGCTCCAGCGCCGACCACTCTTCATGCCTAAAAAATGCATCATCATCAATCGCCACCTTGGCATCAGCTGCGATCCACCGACCATCAACAGTTTTAACCAAGGGATTAATTTCCACCACTCGCGTATCTTCCATCAAAAAACAATCCCACAATTGTTGCGCCAATTCA
>CAZXIF010000012.1:0-19102 GCA_964640395.1 uncultured Gammaproteobacteria bacterium
CTCCACCGTCCGTTTATCCACACCCGAGGCCTTGTGGGAAGATAGTTCGGAAAAACATTCCTGTAGGTATTCAGCGTTAAGCAGGTGCATCAATGAGGTAAACTTAAGTTTAGGTTGTTCCTGTGCTTTCTTGGCTATGAGCTACCGCCTCCCGTTTCGACCATACAATACTGTATTGCCGGGAATGGACTACAGACCTCCCAAGTTCCGATTGTTTCCGTCAGCTGGTCATGCCGTGGACTTTGGACTTATCCACAGGGAACTTCACCCAATCCCTAAAACATGGTACAATACTGTCATGACTTTCCAAGAACAATGCCAGGCGTTACGCCCAGTCTTTAACGAGAAACAGTGGAGGCTGTTCTTGGCAACTGAGGTTAAAAAGATGGCGGTGGGAGGAATTAGGAAAATAGCCCGGATCTCGGAAACTGACCGTAATACCATTCGTCGCGGCCTGCGTGAATTGGACGAGCCATATGACGCGACTCGGATACGAATTTTCGGCGGCGGACGAAAGAAGCTCAGTGACACCGACACGGCTCTGGTCTCAGCTGTGGAAGCCATGATTGAGCCGAAAGGCGATCCCATGTCACTGGTCCGCTGGACGACCAAATCACTAGTCAAGCTCGTGGCGGCTCTCAAAGAGAAAAAACACTATATCAAGAAATCAGCCCTGGCCAATTTGCTCGCCGATCTACACTTTTCACTGAAAGCCAACAAAAAAAACATTGAGGGAATGTCACACCCTGATCGTGACCAGCAATTCCGGCATATCCAAGCAAGTTGCGTCGCTTTTACAGCGAAAAAGAACCCCATCATCTCGGTTGATTGCAAAAAGAAGGAGCTGATTGGAAATTTTAAAAATAACGGTAAAGAGTGGCAACCAAAGGGAAAAAACGAGGTGGTCAACGTCTACGATTTCAAAAGTATCGCCGATGGAAAAGCCGCTCCATATGGGGTCTATGATATTTTAAAAAACACCGGATTTATCAATGTCGGCACCGATCACGACACGGCGGCGTTTGCCGTTGAGTCGATCAGACGGTGGTGGAATACGGTCGGAAAGAAAATCTATCCGGACCAGACGGATCTGCTCGTCACGTCCGACGGAGGTGGATCGAATGGAGTCAGAAACCGATTGTGGAAAAGAGAACTGCAAAAATTCGCCAATGAAAGTAATCTGGCAATCACCGTTAATCACCTATCACCGGCGACGAGCAAATGGAACAAGATTGAACACCGGCTCTTCTCCTACATCTCAATCAACTGGCGAGGGAAACCGCTGACCTCGCTCGAAACCATTATTGAGTTGCTCTCGCATACGACGACGCAGGAGGGATTGACGGTGACCGCCGTAGTTGATCAAAATATCTATCCGACCGGCATTAAAATTTCTGATGAAGAAATTAAGCGACTTAATATATCAAGAGACCCTTTTCATGGCGATTGGAATTACACTATTAAACCGCAGGCCGGAACCGGATAGGGTGAGATTATTTGTGGAAGGGGCCTTAGACCCCGCCAGCCTCCGTTTCCATTCTCACCGGTTTTAGCGAATGGTGGAGATGCTGCCTTCCCCATATATGAACTGGGTCGGCTTGCTGGGATAATATATATTTCGGGGCTGAATACCTTCACTTGCGTTACGGCCTGACCAGTCCTTTCCTCTGGCTTCGTACTGAACATCGCTGTTCAATACGCAGAGTTCCGTACTGTCCGGCTGGTTAGGCTTTGGACAGGCGGGATTCGAACCCGCTGGGAACAATTAGCTTAGCTTGGCGCACTCACAAAATTATCTTCTCAATATCCGCTTAATATTCGTTTTCAGCCCGAGGCTGATCCGCCTCGGGCGGAAATATTCGTTAAATATTTGTCGAATATTTGTTAAGTATTTGTCCGACAGACAGAGATCCCTCCTTCGTCAGGATGACAAACCGTCGCGTCCCCAATTTCCAATTTCTAATTTCCAATTTCCATACTATGCGCCGGCTTCCCGAGCACCGCGATAATCTCATCCTGCTCCATCGTCTCTTTCTCCATCAACACCGCCACCATTTTCTCCAACTTCTCTTTATTATTAGTCAACACCTCTTTAGCGCGCGTTTCCGCTTCGCCAATCAACCGTTTTATTTCTTGGTCAATCAACTCCGCTGTCTTATCACTATAATCACGCTGCTCATGAATCTCACTGCCCAAAAAGACCATTTCTTGACGCTCACCAAAGGTACGCGCTCCGAGCGTTTCACTCATGCCATAACTCATGATCATGCTGCGCGCCAATTTGGTAGCGTTACGCAAATCACTCGACGGACCGGTCGAAATTTCTCCGGCTCCAAAAATCATTTTTTCTACCACATAACCGCCCAGCGACATAGCCAGATCATCACGGAATTGAGCCAGCGTGTGATAATGCTTATCTTCACTCGGCATCTTCAGCGTATAGCCGCCCGCTGATCCACGCGAAATCACCGACACCTTACGCACCGGATCACAATTCGGTAACAAGTGACCGACGATCGCGTGCCCGGCTTCATGATAGGCCGTCATCTTTTTATCACGATCAGAAATCACCCGGCTCTTACGCTCCGGCCCCAGCAATACTTTTTCAATACTCGGCAAAATTTCATTTTCACTGACTAACTTAAGCCCACGGCGTACTGCCAAAATCGCCGCTTCATTCAAAATATTAGCCAGATCAGCTCCCGAAAATCCCGGCGTGCGCTCGGCAATTTTTCGCATTGAGACATCCGCGGTCAACGGCTTGCCTTTGGCATGAATGCCCAAAATTTCTTCACGATCTTTGATATCCGGCAAATCAATCGTCACCCGACGATCAAACCGACCAGGTCTGAGGAGCGCCGGGTCGAGCACATCCGCCCGGTTCGTCGCCGCCATTACAATCACGCCGAGATTGGGTTCGAAACCATCCATCTCGACCAAAATTTGATTGAGTGTTTGTTCACGTTCATCATGTCCGCCACCAAGGCCGGTGCCGCGTCGTCGTCCGACCGCGTCAATTTCATCCACGAATACGATCGCTGGCGCCGCTTTCTTGGCTTTGGCAAACAGGTCGCGCACGCGACTCGCGCCCACACCCACGAACATCTCCACGAACTCCGAACCACTCATGTGGAAAAACGGCACACCCGCCTCCCCCGCTACCGCCTTGGCCAACAAGGTTTTTCCCGTACCTGGCAACCCGGTGAGCAATACGCCTTTCGGAATTTTAGCGCCCAGCTCGGCAAACTTTTTCGGATCTTTCAGAAAATCCACAATCTCAGCCAATTCTTCCTTGGCTTCTTTAGCCCCCGCCACGTCAGCAAAGGTTTTCTTTTCTTTATCATCAGCTTTCACTTCACGCGGGTTACTCTGCCCAAAGCTCATCGCCCGATTATTCATCCCCTGCGCGCCGCGCGTCATAAAAAACAAGAACCCGAGCAACAGCAGGATCGGCACCAGCTGAATCGCAATATTAGATAACCAAAATTTCCAAGAACTTTCATCCTTGTTTACAATCGCGTCTTCCGCGCGCAATTTCTTCAGAGCCTCGTCACTGACCTGGTAATTTTTGATAATGTCCCCAAACGATTCACGTGGATCCTTCTTCACTTCCTGCGCCCTCGCTGCGGCGTCTTTCAGCTCCACCGCCAGCACATCGCCTTGCACGGTGATCTTTTTTACGGCTCCAGCATTGATCTGTTCGACCAATTTACCCACCCCGATTATTTCCGGTTTCTTGTCATTACTCCAATTGAAACGGCTCAACACCCCGACCAACAACAGAATTACCACGAAGATGATGAGAAAATTTTTTAAGAGATCTTTCATAGAAACAAAACATTGTTTGAGTTACAAAACGCCAAATCCCCGCTTGGTCCTATCGGACACCCCGGTTCAATTATATTAAGAAGGTCGGACGCTGTGCCACGTCGAATGACGGTGGGGGTAGGACAACACTTTTCCTCCCTTTTTAAGGGGAGGCGAGGTGGGGTCGTTTGTTGCTAGAGATAACTACCTCCCCTCGCCCCTCCTTGAAAAGAGGGGAAAAGCTAGTCCACTTTTAGGCGCCCGCTTCACTATCTTTCTCTTTTTCCACAGCGCTAACCACAGCCGGTTCAGCCTTTTTATCGGTAGTCTGTCGTCGTCCACTCTTACCCTTCACACCCGCCACTTTCAACCCCAAACGGTGTTCCGCCGGCTCGACCGACATCACCTCGAAAGACATCTCTTGCCCCATCTTGAATTTATCTTGCAAATTAGTCACCGGTTCGTCCGACAATTCCGAAATATGCGCCAAACCATGAATATCCTTATCGAGGCCGACCATCAGACCAAAGGCTTCGATTTTCAAAATCTTGCCAGTCACCTGGTCGCCTACTTTATAGCGTTCTTTCACGCTCTTCCACGGATCTTCTATTAGACGTTTGATGGACAAATAGATTTTGGAATGATCCAATTGAATAATCTGAGCTTTTACCTTGTCCCCTACCTTGAGCACATCTTTGGGATGATCAATGCGCTGCCAAGCGATTTCAGAAATATGGATAAGACCTTCGAGACCCTCCCCAAATTTCAGGAAAGCGCCAAACGTGGTGAGCGCGCTAATTTCGCCACTCACAATATCCGCTACTTTATATGATTCGAGCACCGCTTTCTGAGAATCTTCCCACACCGCGCGTTCCGACACGATCAATTTTTCTTCCTTCTCATCCACATCGATCACTTTTACTTCCAATTCCTGCCCAATCACTTCGCGCAATTTTTCTAAAATACGGTTCTTGTCGCCTCCAGCCACCCGAGGATAATGCTCGGGCGACAGCTGTGATACCGGCATAAAGCCAGCCAGCGCCACCACTTGCATCATGAGACCACCTTTGTTGGCAGCCACCACTTTAGCTTTGATCGTCAAACCATCTTTCATCCATTGACGCATAGTGTCCCAGGCGCGCTTGTAACCAGCGATACGGAATGATAATTCCATCTCGCAATTTTCATTTTCCAGCTCGACGACAGTAGCTTCCACTTCGTCAGCTACCTTAAGGTGAGCATACTCCTGCGATTCCGCGAATAATTCGCGTCCGCGTACCACGCCAGTCGTCATGCCTTCGACATCGATGTGGACTTCACCACGATCGACCGAGAGTACTTTGCCTTTTACCACTGCCCCAACCTTGGGGATCTCGGTAAAATGAGTTTGCAATAATGTTTTAAAATCCTGTTTTTTTGTCTCTTTGGTAGCATCAGTCATAAAATAAAAAAGACTTTGCTTAACCCTTCCCGACTCAGTCGGGATAGAGTGCCCTTCACTAAAAGTGGAACGGCAATAATTAGTACGATGAGTAGGCTCGTAATCTAACAAAAGGAAGGTTACCTGTCAATCCCATCCAAAAGAATTGACAAAACACCTCAAAACCAGTAGTTTTTGTCCACCTGCAACACCTGCGTTGCAGCTTGGAGGATCACATGAAGACCCTGATCACATTAGTCGCCGGGGCCGGATTCGTCCTGGCCATCACGGCCCACGCCCAGTCGCCCGCCACGGACGGGCGGGTCAACACCCAGGCGGCCGCCAAGAAGGCGGCAGACAAGGCCAAGGACGAGAAGAAGGGCGACGCCAAAAAGTAGCCGCCATTCAGAGCGGTCTACGGGGCGCTTCGACTCGTGGTCGGGGATGCTCTAAAACAGTTCCATTTCGGGACTGTTTTTTGTTAGCGTGATATAATAAATATCTTCTTAATATTCGTCTAATATTTGTCAAAAATCCTCTCCCCAATTTCTAGTTTCCAATTTCTAATCATTCCTAAAATCCCTCATCCAAAAATACACTGCTATGATATCAAAAAGATTATTAAACATCTTGCCCTTTCTTCTATTATCCCTCTGGTACGCCTTCTTCCTCTTCCACCACACCGACCTCACCCAAGGCGACCTCGGCCGCCACCTCAAAAACGGTGAAATCATCGTGTCGGCCCTCACGAACCACGACTTCCCTACCCTCTCAAAAATCCTCCACACCAATTTTTACGCCTACACCGAACCCACCTTCCCCTTCATCAACCACCACTGGGGCAGTGGAGTTATTTTCTACCTACTCTTTACCCTCGGCGGTTTCCCTCTCCTCAGTATTTGGTTCGCACTCCTCAGCCTGGCTACCTTCTATTTCTTTTTTACACTCGGTCAAAAACACGCGGGCACTTGGCTCACCGGCCTCACCGCCATTTTCCTCATTCCCCTCATCGCCGAACGCGTCCAAATCCGCCCCGAGATATTCAGTTATTTTTTCATGGGTCTCTACCTATTTATCCTCTCCCGCTACCGCGCTGGCGAACTCAAACCCCGCTACCTCCTGATCCTCCTCTTCACCCAACTCCTCTGGGCCAACCTGCATATCTACTCCTTCTTTGGATTCATCATCCTCGGCCTCTTCTTTACCGAAGAATTTCTCAGCGCTCGGCGCGCGGCCTCGCTACGACACCTAGCTAGCCTGTTTGGTGGTTTTATACTGGTCGGCCTCATCAACCCCTCCGGCCTCACCGGCCTCCTCTACCCACTCCGTATTTTTGACAACTACGCTTTTCAAATCCAAGAAAACCAATCCGCCCTCACCTTCGCTCGCGTCTTCCCCTGGTACCCCAACGCAATCATATTTAAAATTGCCGCCACGATCTTCATCGTGACCCTGATAACTGCCTTGATAAAAAAACCTACCTTGATAAAAAACGCTCTCGTCATATTCGCCGCTGGCACGGTCCTAATGGGATGGCTCGCTGTACGCAACTGGACACTCTTCGCCCTCGCCGCCCTCGCCGCCTGGCCCCTCCTCATCAACGAAATCAAACCAGTTAAAAATGTAACCAACAAATATCTCTGGTGGTCACTGCTCGGCATAATTATAGCGATCACCCTCATCATCAATCGTTCCCGCCTCCCCGTAACCGCCCGAGAGCTTGGCCTCTCCGCCACCCCCCACTCCCTCGACGCCGCTACCTTCGTGACCACCCACCACCTCGCCGCCCCCCTGTTCAATGATTTCAACATCGGCGGCTACGCCACCTGGGCCGCCTTCCCCGTGCTGCCACCCTTCACCGACAATCGCCCCGAAGCATATTCCAAATCATTTTTCACCGACACCTATATCCCCGCCCAACACGATGAAGCAGCCTGGAAAACCACCGACGAGCGCTACAACTTCAACGTCATCTGGTATTCATTCTCCAATAGCGACTCCCTTCCCTTTATACTCGAACGAATCCAAGACCCCGCCTGGGCACCAGTCTTCGCCGACACCTACTCCATAATTTTCCTAAAACGCAACCCTCAAAACGAAATGCTGATCAAACAATACGAAATTCCGAAAGATAAATTTAGTTTGGAGTCTGTTGAATAAATTATTCACTTGCAACTGCTAGACATCTTTTAAGTCAAAGGGTATGATATAGTTATATGAAAGAAGTAAATATTTTCAAAAAACTTGGAAAAGGATCGTCCTCAATTATCTTAGAGAGAAATAGCCAAACTGGTCAATTTGTTAGAACCAGCGGCTCTTGGAATCTAAAAGAAATTGGCAAAAAAGCTAAAATACTACGCGAAATTGAGAGTCGTAGAAAACCTGAACTACATGCCGACTTATGAACTAGGACAATTGAAGCACTCCTGGCTCCTGCTTGATGCTGATATTCTAATCAAAGCCTACCGCTATCTTAACGAACCTGAAATGGGTTCGTTTCTTAATACCCTAAAAAATTTGGAAGTCAAGACTATTATTACTCGACAAGTTTCTTTCGAAATTACCGCTGGGTGTGCTTCTGCCAAAGAACTTGAGAGTTACACCTCTTTTCTAGAAGATGTTGTTACCGAACCACTGCTTCCTGAAGACAATGATATATATAATACCGCCACGAATATTGCCGCGATCTATCGCAACAAAAAACAAAAAGATTGTGGTGCTGGTCTAACCGATTGCTTGCTTTCATCATTTTTAAAAAAATTCCATCATGTGAAACTAAATTTACTTACCTCAAACCTCAAAGACTTTCCCCTGCTCCTCCATGAACGTCGCGGAATTCACACCATTGATGTAGGCAGCCAAGTAATTATGGCCGGTGTCATTTCTTTTGATTCTAAAAAATATCAAAAATGTCTGGACGATCTTCATAACAGTTAAGTATTTTTTTTCGAATAAACAGAAACCACCGACTCAACGCCGGTGGTTTCTGATTTGTCGGCTACGCCAGCGTTTACCACCATAATCGGGTCAGTTTACCGGCGGACACACGACCCGTAACAATCGGATAAGCCGCGCGAGCACGAGAGACACCAATTTACCCAACTAAAGCAAAAATAAGCCATACGATCAACGCTTTCTCACCCTACCCCGACTTCTTGCCTTAAAAACCCCCCTATGTTAAAATAATCACGTAAAAACTCATTCAGCCCCTTTTCGCCTGTCGTTCCCTAATTTCTAGTTTCCAGTTTCAAATTTCTAATATCTATGCACCTCTCCTGGCTCGGACAAACCACCCTCAAAATCCAAACCAAAAACTCCGATAAAGACGTTACTATCCTCATCGACCCTTATAAACCTGTCAAAGGCGACTTCCCACGGAGCCTTTCAGCTGACTTAGCCCTCTTTTCTCGGGGAAGTACCGACAGTATCACCCTCACCCAGGATCCTTTCATCCTCGAAACCCTGGGCGAACTCGAACGTAACGGCGTCATGCTCGCAGGCTTCCCCGGGCCCGATGGTACGGTAATTTTCAAAATCACGGCCGAAAATATGTCTCTCGTCCATATCGGCGCGATTAAACAAACCCTCAGCGAAGAACTCATTGATAAACTCGGCAAAATTGATATTCTGCTCATCCCCGCCGGTGGCAGCCCAAACTATCTTGATCTGGAGCTGGCCGCTAAGCTCGTCACCGAACTCGAACCGCGGATCGTTATCCCCTTCGCCACCCACACCGACACCGACCCCAATGCCAAACCCCTCGAATCCTTCCTCAAAGAACTCGGCCTCAAACCCGACGCCACTGAAAAAAAATTCGTGATCAAAGCCAAAGATTTACCCCAGGAAGATATGAAGTTGTGGGTACTTGAAAAAAATGTTTAAAGCTAAACCAGCACACTAGTGAGTCGACCTCGTTGATATTTTTGAGCGGACACATGTCTGACGAGTTCGCACGAGGAGTCTGGTAGCGAAAAAATATCAACGAGGTCGACGAACGACTTAAAATAAGCGGATCCGTATGCCAAAAAAATCAAAACCTAAAAAAAAACCAACTCCGGAGCATAAACGGTCAAAAAAATCCCCGACTCCCATGCCGAGTCTGGTTTTTAACGATGGCCTGGCTCACTCCTCCGAGCCACTTTCCTCCAACCTTCACCAAAGACCCACTGGCCCCCGCTACTCCAATTATTCCAAAGAAGCTCGTCGCTACTTATGGGGGGGCGTGATTCTTCTCAGCAGTATCATTTTTTTGCTCTGGGGGTTGTCGCTCAAAACGCAAATCGCGACTATCAACTGGCGCACCGTGCCAGAAGCCAATCTCATAAAAGCCAACCCCACTGATTGGAATACCATTTTCATCGAGCGCGAAGCGAATCGTTCCGCCGCTATGGCCAAAGAGAGCATCCGACTGGCCCTCACCCAACTAAACGCCGCCAGTAGCTCCACTACCAGCACCCCAGAGACGACCACTTCGACCGATTCAAAATTACACTTGCCTAATTCCCTGCCTACGTCTTCTCATGAAAGCATAAAAACATTAAAACAGTGAAAGGCGAATCACCATTCACCGCTTGTTTTCATGTTCTTGTGTTTTCATGTTTTAATGACAACAATGTTCTCGTGTTTTAATGATTTACAAAGTATGCCCGAGCAACCAAAACTCCTCACCTCCCCTATCGGTAGACTAGTCGCCACCCCGATCGTCGACGAAATCAAACAATCCTACCTTGAATACGCCATGAGCGTGATTATTTCGCGCGCCCTCCCCGATGTCCGCGACGGCCTGAAACCGGTGCACCGCCGCATCCTCTACGCCATGTGGAAAATGGGCCTACGTCACAGCACCAAATACCGCAAATGCGCCCACGTCGTCGGTGAAGTAATGGCCAAATACCATCCGCACGGCGACTCGGCCATTTACGATTCACTCGTCCGCATGGCCCAAGATTTTTCCATGCGCCACCAACTCATCGATGGCCAAGGCAACTTCGGCTCCATGGACGGCGACTCCGCTGCCGCCTACCGCTATACCGAGGCCCGTCTGCGCACCCTGTCCGAAGAATTGCTGCTCGATATCGAAAAAGAAACCGTCAAATTCAACCCCAACTACGATGGCTCACACCAAGAGCCGACCGTATTGCCGACCAAAGTCCCCAACTTACTTCTCAACGGCACCATGGGCATCGCAGTCGGTATGGCCACCAGCATCGCCCCGCACAATCTAAATGAACTCTGCGATGGCATCATGCAGCTGGTCGCCAACCCCAAAACCACCATCGAAGAACTCGGCGACATTATCAAAGGCCCAGACTTCCCGACCGGCGGCATCATCTATAACAAAAAAGATATTTTGACTGCTTATGCCACTGGCCGTGGGGGCGTGGTGCTACGCGCCAAAGCCGAAATCAAAGAAAACAAAGCCGGCCAATTTCACATCATCGTCACCGAGATGCCCTACCAGGTAAACAAATCCGAACTCATCGAAAAAATTGCCACCCTCGTCCAAGAAAAAACTATCGAAGGCATCAAAGATCTCCGCGACGAATCCAACAAAGATGGCGTCCGCGTCGTCATCGAACTGAAAAAAGATTCCTACCCGAAAAAAATCCTGAATCAACTCTTCAAGCTCACCGCTCTTCAGACCACCTTTCACTTCAACATGTTGGCCTTGCTCGACGGCATTCAGCCGCGTGTTTTGAACCTCAAAAACATTTTAGAAGAATTTATCAAACACCGCCAAGTCGTGATCCGCGCCCGTACGACCTTTGACCTGGCCCGCCATAAAGAACGCGCCCATATTTTGGAAGGTCTCAAAATGGCCCTCGACCAAATCGATCTCGTCATCAAAACTATTCGCGCCAGCTCGGACAAGGAAGAGGCTAAAATCGAATTGATGAAGAAATTTAAATTCTCTGATCGCCAAGCCACCGCGATCTTAGAAATGCGCTTGCAACAATTGGCCAACTTGGAGCGTCAAAAAATCGAAGATGAACTGGCGGAAAAGAAAGCCCTCGTCAAAGAACTCGAAGCCATCTTAGCTTCCGAAGCCAAAATTTTTGGTATTATCAAAACCGAAACACTCGATATCAAAACCCGCTTTGGCGAAGATCGTCGCACCCAAATCATTTCTCACGGCGTCAAAGAATTCACCGTCGAAGACCTAATCCCGAACGAAGCCACCATTATCATGATCACCACCGACGGCTATATCAAACGGCTGCCTCCGGATACCTTCCGCCAGCAATCCCGTGGTGGCAAAGGTGTCATCGGCGTCACCACCAAAGAAGAAGAATCGGTGGAACAACTCCTCACCACCAATACCCACGACAACATCCTCTTCTTCACCAATCGTGGCCGCGCCTTTCAACTGTTCTCCTACGATATCCCCCAAGGCAGCCGCACTGCCAAAGGCCAGGCCCTCGTCAACTTCCTTCAGCTGGCTCCGAATGAAAAAGTCACCGTCATGATGAGTCGCAGCAATATGACCGACTTCAAATTTATTGTGATGGCTACCCGCCAAGGACTCATCAAAAAAAGCACCCTCGAAGACTTTAGCAACGTCCGTCGCAGTGGCATCATCGCCCTCAAACTGAAACCCGAAGATCAAATGGAATGGGTCCGCCCCTCTGCCGGCAACGACGAGATCATGATCGCCACCAAAATGGGGCAAGCCATTCACTTCAAAGAAAGCGACGTCCGCTCCATGGGACGCACCGCCGCCGGTGTCCACGGCATTCGCCTGCACGATAAGGACGAAGTCATCGGCCTGGATGTAGTCAACCCCAAAAATAAAAACATTGAATTCCTCACCGTCGGTGAAAACGGTCTGGGCAAACTCACTGCCATCGGCAGTTACAAAGTCCAAGGACGCGGTGGCAGCGGTATCAAGACCGCCAAAGTCAGCGCCAAAACCGGCTTCATCATCCACGGCCGCGCTATCGACACCGAAAATGTCGAAGGCCGCGATCTCATCCTCATGTCCGCCAAAGGGCAGGTAATTCGTATGCCGCTGGCCTCTATCCCTTCCTCTGGTCGCGCTACGCAGGGGGTTCGCCTCATGCGCTTTAAGGAAACGGATGATAAGGTGGTGAGCGTAACACTAATTTAAAACATTCCATTTAAAAAAACTATCCCATTGATTTAGGATAGTTTTTTATTTTCTTCACTTGTTCCTTGTTCCATGCTCCTTGTTCCTTGTTCCTTTTTTAAACCTCCGGCACAAACCCCCGCCTGAGCGTATTCTCCGCGATCGTCCGTGGTTCCAAAAATTGCAAAAGATAATCCGGCCCACCTGCCTTCGCCCCCACCCCTGATAATTTAAACCCGCCAAACGGTTGCCGCGCCACCAGCGCCCCCGTGATACTCCGATTAATATACAAATTTCCCACTTCCAATTCCCGTTTCGCGCGTTCCAGCGACTCCGGACGGCGTGAATAAATCCCCCCGGTCAACGCGTAATCAACCTCGTTGAAAAGCTTGATTGCCTCATCAAGTGATTTAACTTTAAACAAGGTAACGAGCGGTCCAAAAAATTCCTGCTGTCCCAGCTCAGAGTGCGGATCAGTTTCTTCAAATACCGTCGGCGGCACAAAATACCCACTCTTGATAAGCTCATCGGTCAAAGCCAACTGCCCGATAATCTTGGCGTGATTACGCTCAATGACGCCGAGTAGTCGCTCTTGCGTCTCCGCCTCGATCACCGGCCCAATCCGCGCTGCCAAATCATCACTCGGCCCAAACGACATCGATTGCACTGCCTCGACAAAACGTTTCTTAAATACCTCATAGCAAGACTCATGGACAATCAGGCGTGACAAGGCGCTGCATTTTTGACCCTGATAACCAAAGGCCGACGCCACGCTACCAACAATCGCCTAATCAAGATCAGCATCTTCGTCGATAATGAGGGCGTTCTTGCCACCCATTTCCGCCACCACTTTTTTCACATGCTTCTGTCCCGGCGCTACTTTGTTGGCCGTCTCCAAAATATTCAGCCCCACTACCCGTGAACCAGTGAAAGAAATAATATGCACGCCCGGATGTTTTACCAAGTGAGCGCCGATCACCGCTCCGCTGCCCGGTAAAAATTGCACCACCTCCTTTGGCACACCGGCGTCACGCAAAATTTTATACAACGCGAGCCCAATCGCCGACGATTGCTCGGATGGTTTCATGATCACCGGATTCCCCGCCACCAGCGGCGCCACCGTCATACCGCACAAAATCGCCAGCGGAAAATTCCACGGCGCGATGGCCAACGCCAGCCCGCGTGGCGCGTACCAATAGGTATTACTTTCCCCTGGTTTTGAATTCATGTCCCGTGGCGCCGCCAAGCGCTCCATTTCGTCCGCGTAATAATCACAAAAATCAATCGCTTCGGCCACATCCGCGTCCGCTTCCTTAAAATTTTTGCCGACCTCGATCACCATCAGGGTCGTTAACTCATTCTTTTGCTCTCGCATCAGCTGGGCCGCGCGCTTTATCACCGCCACCCGCTCACTAGCCGGACGATTGCCCCAGACTACAGCGGATTTCGCGCACGCTTCCACCGCTTGATTCGCCGCTTCCACCGTCGCCGCCGTCACCTTGGATACAATTTCTGACCGGCACGACGGATTGGGTACTTCGTGCGCCCCAAACGACGACATTTCCTGACCATCAATCACTGGATTTACCACTATCGGCAACTTAGCCCGCAAACTCGCCAGCGCTCCGGGTATCCAAACGCGTTCTGTTTCTAAAGAAAAATCTCGGAGTGGTTCATTGGCAAACATAGCAGATTTATTAAAAGGAATAGTTTGAATAATATGAGTTTCCGGATTAGACAGCAGCAGCGCCCGATCTTTTTTCTCCACAAAGGTTGAGCGTAAAAATCCTTCGTTAGATGTATTTTCCAACAGCCGTCGCACGAGATACGCCATACCCGGCAAAATCGCTCCCACTGGCGCATATTCTCGGATACGATAACCAAGCGCAATCACCGCCTGCTTGAATGGCTCAGCCATACCGTACAACATCTGAATTTCAAAAGCATTCTTCGGCAATTCTTTGAGGTTGGCATACGCCATCAGCGCCGCCAGACTGCGTACATTGTGCGAACCAAACGCCGCGTTAATATGCGGGTAGCTATCGAGCAGTAGCTTCGCGCAGCGTTCATAATTCGCATCCGTCGCTGCTTTTTGCATAAAAACCGGCGTCGGCGTACCACGCTGTTCGGCCATCACTGTTTCATAATCCCAATACGCTCCTTTTACTAACCGAACCGTAATGGGAGTTTTGCGCTGAATCGCAAACGCTACCACCCGCTTAATATCTGCTTCCGCCGACAGCAAATACGCCTGAATAACAATCCCCAGGTGGGGGTACTTTTCAAATTCGCTCTCAGCAAATAATTCTTCAGCAATAGTTAAAAACATCGGCTCATAATCAGCCTGCTCCATATCGAGATTAACAAACACGTTTTGTTCCATGGCCGCTCGCAACACCACACGCAATCGCTCCTTCACCCGATCTACCGAGGTACGGTACGCCAAATTATCCAACTGCGAATAAAGACTGGAACATTTTACCGACACATTGGCGCGCGGGATCGCTCCATTCGCCCCGTCTTCCAGCTGCGGCTGATTTTTCCAAGCTTTAGTCCGCTCGGCCAAACCATTGATAAGGGCAATATATTTGGCCTGATACAACGCCGCCTCTTGTTCCGATACCGCCGCTTCTCCGAGCAGATCCACCGTGGCCGCGCGACAATTATTCCAAGACTTTTCCAAAACCGGCTCAGCCTGTTCCACTGTTTGTCCGGTAATAAAAATAGCGGACATTAATTCGACATTTTTCTTGATCGATTGCGCCGCCAGCTTGGTGGTAAATTCAGTCAGTGACGCTGCGCCGAGTGCCGCCTTTACTGACAACGGCAATTCCAGCCCGGGCACCAGTAAATATTGCTTCAAATGATCCACCAACTGCTCCGATGTTTTGAGCGTAGGCAAGACATCAACAAAGCGAAACAGCTGCACTTTAAACTGTGGATGTCTCATCGAAAAAGCCATCATCTTCCCCGACCAATACGCCTGATCAAATAGACTCATTGAGCTCTTGGCGCTGCGCTCAAAAATATCAGTACCGATTTTAACAATTTCCGCTTCGAGTTGTAAACTATCCACCGGTAAGGGCATAAACAAACTAATAGTAAATATGGAGATTTATAAACATCACGCTCCAAAATCGAACTGGCTTCCCCTCTCTTGTCAAACAGGAGAGGCGGGGGAGAGGTCTCGCTGACCCCATTTCAAAAGATTAATTCTATAGTAACCACGATTTAATCCTAACCAATGCCATCAATTCAGTCAATTTATGCCGCCAACCACTGCTTCAAAGCCTGTAAGCCCTCGCTGATTCCTTGTTCAGAACCTCCAAACGACAATCGCACATACCCCTCCACTCCAAACGCCGCCCCCGGCACAATCGCAATGCCCGCTTCGTCAATCAGTCGTTTACACCAGGCCACCGAATCACTCCCCGCCGCTCCAAATGCATTCATAGACACAAACGCATAGAGCGCAGACGGCACAGACATCGAAATGCCAAACGAGTTGGTCAATTCACCGAGCAAAATATCCCGTCGCGCTTGCATGGCTTTTTTTACATAGCCGTTTACTTCTGCGGCCTGTTCCAAAGCCCCGACTGCCGCCCATTGGCTAATAGTCGACGTGCCGGTCGTACTTTGACTTTGCAAATCAGTCAGCACGCGAATAATGGCTTCCGGCCCAATCGCGAATCCGACGCGCCAACCCGTCATCGCAAAATGCTTAGAGCAGCTTTGTACGACCACCACTCGATCCCGAAATTCCGAAAACGACCCAGCCGAAACAAACAGTTTGTCATCATACACCAGACCATTATAAACCTCATCAGAAATTACCAACAAGTCATGGTTACGCGCCACTTCCAGCAGACTTCTGATTTCAGCGCGTTCATACACCGCGCCCGTCGGGTTCGCCGCGTTATTCAAAATTAAAAATCGTGTGCGTGGGCTAATTTTGTGTTCAAGCTCCGCCGCCGTTATTTTCCACCCGCCCGCTTCACTAGTCTGAACGATCACAGAGATACCACCAAACAAAGACACCAAACTCGGATACGACACCCAGTACGGAGCAATAATCAGTACTTCAGCCTGAGGTCGCAAATACATCTGCAACAAAGCATAGACTGCAAACTTGCCGCCACAAGTCACCAAGACATTATTCGAAGCATACTCGGTAGCATATTGCTCATTCAGCCACTTGGCGGCCGCCCGACGCAATTCCGAGATACCAGCCACCGGCGGATACAGCGTTCTCCCTGCTTGCAACGCCTCCTTGGCCGCGGCCACTATTGCGGGATGTGGTAGCAAAACCGGCTCCCCCACACTGAGATTATATACCCGCTCCCCTCGCGCCATTTTCGCCATGGCCTTATTACTCACGGCAAAAGTGGCGGACGGTTCCAAATTTAATTGAGAAACAAAGGTCATAAACCAAAATAAATTAAGCCCAATCAGTATAACAAATAAAGGCAACCTGACCAATCGTTCAAGCCCTCCCCCTAGCCTATCCGCTTATCGGCTGACTTGAAAGTTATCCCCAAACGATTATTGACAAATTCAGCTTTCGTTGGTAGTCTGTACTTATGTACCAGTACAAAGTATCCCTATGACAAAATCGAGTTATGACCAAGAATTATTGGGCGTGCTATTAAACATTAAAAACCGAGCCTTTCTGAGAAAATTTTTAATGGACTTGCTTACACCTGCCGAATGGGCGGATATCAGCCAGCGTTGGCAAATCGTGAAACAATTGCGCCAAGGCCTACCCCAGCGCACTATCGCCAAAAATCTTAATCTGAGCATCGCTAAAATCACCCGTGGCTCACGAGTATTACTCGACAAACACGGTGCCTTTAATCAAATACTCAACCGGCTTAAAAGAAAAATATGACCTCGCGCTTACCAAGCATCACTCGGTTCGGCTGGCGAACCAACGACTACTCTGTATAAGCCCAGGTTACCTTTTTAGTTTCTAAAAAAACCCGGTGCTTATGCCGGGTTTTTTAATACTACCAGTATCCCTAACTTCAGGAAGATCCATACGAAGGTCTTTCCGAGAGCGACTTTTAGGGATACTGGTTTGCTACTCGCGAAAGATCTTCATATGGAGCCTTCCTGTCTGGGAAGGCTTTTTTGTTCTATGACCTTATACAACATCCGACCATCATCTCTCTCAACCTTCAATAAGTCCCACATGTCGTGGGATTGGGCTACCACCGACTGGTGAAGCCCTCTTTGCTGTGTCTAAAAGATCGCCCAGGGCTTGCCAGGGCGGTCTTTTATTTTGCCTTATTTGTAGGTAGTCAACAAAAAGCAGTCTCATTCTCTGCATCGCCTTCGCGGTACGCAATTTGGTTAGCAGGTGCTGGTAACAGGGGTGCGCTCCATGAGGGACGCAGAAAGCGAGAGAGTCAATGTCAGTGGTCAATATGCATGTCGTCCGTCCGTCGGACGGCGCGGTCTTCGACTCGTTGTCGAAGATCTACATCGAAGCCAGTTTCGGGGCATGGATGGTCCTGGTTCACTACCAACCTCCTGGCTACAGCCTGCGTAAGAAGTTGTATCCTACGCAGCGTGACCTTGAGCGGGATAGAAAGCATCACACGCTCATCACGTCGCTTCTCCAGTGGGCGAGTTCTAGGGGAGAGTTCCCGCTCCTCTTGAACGAAGGGTCTGGCGTGCAGTCTCCACTTCCGCTCCTGAAGCTGAAGCAAAAGGGCGAAGTGGACAGATGCCAGATCTATTCCTGCCGAGGAGAGATGACGGCGGCGGCGATCGATGCCTGCGGAGAGAGGGTCAGCAGCGAGCCAGCCCTGTATCTTAGTCCGGTCTGCTGGCAGGACATCAGCGAGCCCTCCTGCGGCGCGATTCTCCTCCTTGGCGATCGGCCCGATGGCGGCTTCGGCGAAGCGCAGTGGTTCCCCCGTGACTGGCACAACTGCCCGGAACGATGGTTCCTCCCGGCCACCGACCCGCAGTTCCCCGCAGTACTGGAGCAGATCATCGCGCAGCTCATGCCCCACGCAGCCACGTAGGCTTGGCCGCCTGTCTCACTGCTGGACGTACCATCGGCTCGACCCCAGGTGCGCCTCAGGCGCGATGTGGTCGTGCCGCGCTCTTTCCCATCTTCACCATCGACCTCATCGATGGTGACGTGCGCCAGCCACGTCAAGCTGGCACTCCCTGTCTGCACCGCTCCATCTGGAGGGTGCAGACAGAGGGTGCAGACATCCACATCTCCCGGACCATGTGCCCCGGGCGAGATGGTATCCTGGTGCCTGGACGTAGGCCACCTGCGATGGTAGGCAGCGCGCTGACCGTCGGCAGACTTGATGCCGATCCACACCTAGGTATCTCATGGGACTGTTCACGATGAGGAGGGTCCCTGAACCCGAACTGATGGCGCCCGAGGAAGAGGAAGCATACCAGGCCGCTGTCACCTCGGCGTACCTTGGAGGAGTTGACGATAGTTTCGTGGCTGAGGTGCTATCGCTCCATTCTGGTCCTGGGACACTGCTCGACGTGGGGACTGGCGTCGGTCAGATCGCCGCCAAGATTGCGAAGCGCAACACATCATCTATAGTGGTCTGGTATAGTGGTCTGGTTTGTCTAGACAACTTATCCCCAGTTTTGAGGTCCCGAAAGTAAGCAGAAATAATCACTGATTTAATAATTGTTTTGGTTGGTACCGACAAGTGGTTGTCGGTTTTTTTAATAATTAAGTTTTGGGAAAATAGAGTTGGTGTGGTGTTTGGTAATTCAGTGACTGGTGCGGTCGGTCGGTATTGTAG
>CAZXIF010000013.1:0-3084 GCA_964640395.1 uncultured Gammaproteobacteria bacterium
GCCTCCACGGTAAAAGGCTCACGCGCCGTAATCGTCATATGTTCAAACGGAAAAATACTTGGCTCCTCATAGGTATACCCCCACCAACGCTTTTTTGTCAATGGCCGCAAAAAAGCTTCCAACTTTCGATCTTGCGGATGGACGACCTGTTCGGCGTGGGGCGATTCAGATCTGGTCCAAACCAAGGGCTTCAAATTACACACCACCAATTCCAAGCGATCACGCGCGCTCACTACAAAACGTTCATCATAACAGACCTGAATCGGCGCCGGTGGCACTCGTAACTGACCAATAAAATAGCGCCCATTCATCCAGCCCACATCGAGCGGCTGTCGCCGGCGTTTCGATAACACATCACAAGCCTCCGGACCGTTTGGTATCCCTAAAATAGACCCAATCTCATTGTTATTTCCCACCGGTAAAAAACCAAAAGTGCAGGCCAACGTAGCACTACGCGATAATACCGCGCCGAAAGTATCATCGTTACCCGTGATTACCACCGTCTTCGCGCCACGCTTAATTTCTTCTTCGATAATCGCCTTGGCATCAGTATGCGTATTCAATCGAATAATTTTACCCGCTATACCATGGTCGGTTAAACGCACCTCGATCGCCTTGAGGTCAGGTAAATATTTTTTATGGCGCAAAAACGGATCGTACAAGTAGACATACATAGCAGTGAAATTTCTAAATCCGAAACCCGTATTTATTGACCAAAGGGAAACATGACGAAAGTCAGTATAGAATATTGGACATTTTATTTAGCATTCGACATTCGGATTTCGAAATTCTTATGATACCAGTGTTTCTTCTACCTTCTTCATTCCCCCATTCCTGGAAGATCGACTATTTTTACCTTCCGTTCCTTCCAGCCCCGGCATACCCACCTTCCCAAAAAGCAAAGCTCCGGCTTCAATCACCAACACTTTGGCTTCGATATCTCCCATCACTCTGGCCGTAGACGTAAGCTCCAAGGACTCTTTAATCTTCATATTGCCTTTGATTTCACCGGCGATCTTGGCGCTTCCGGCCCGGACATTGGCCACAATTTTCGCTCCCGACTCAACCAACAAAAAACGACTGGTAGTGACACTGCCGGAAACCGTACCCTTTACGACGATATTTCCCTCCGAAGCAAAATCCCCCTCAACATTCACCGACGGACCTACCACCGTTTCAACCTCGTCAGTTCGCTCGTTGTTAAGCAACATATCATCATCAACAAAAGGCTGCGGTTCCGGCATGGGCTTGGGAGGACTCTTTTGAAAAATCATATAGCAAAGAAATGAGTATTTTAATTTTAAACGATACACGATACGCGTATAACGATACAAATTTGTATCGTATTCCATGTATCGTGTCTCGTCTATATAGACAGTATACTGCTCGGCCCAAAAAATAACAAGGAACCAGATCGCTGTCACTTGAACACAAAAAGTATCTAAGCCGGTGTCGCTGGCGCTACTACCACCTCATGCACCGGTTACAAATTAAGCGGCAGCCAAAAACCAAACTCACTACCCTTACCTAGTCCCTTACTTTTAGCCCAGACCCGCCCGTGGTGTGTTTCAATAAACATACGGCACACATATAATCCCAAACCAGTCCCCGTTACATTGACCCCTTTCACGTTCTCGCCCCGATAAAACTTTTGAAAAAAACTGACTTCATCCACTCGATTAAAACCGATTCCATTATCCTGTACTCGTACCGCCACCCCTCCGTCTTCTTCGGCCACTGTGACCACTATAGTTCCTTTATCGGTATACTTAATGGCGTTATCAATAAAATTAAAAATCACATGACGGATTTTTTCCTCATCAAAAATAAACAACAGCTTATAAGCCGGCGGTCGTTGAATTTTTAATTCTTTCTGCTCCGCCCGATTATCGAGCTCGTCAATCGCGCTCTTGATAACCATCTCGATATCTGCCTCTTTAAAAACAAATTTAGTCCGCCCTTGTTCGATGCGGGTAATATCCAAAAACTCATCGACCAACTTGAGCAACCGGCCATTACTTTCATCCATATTTTTCAAAACATCTTTCATCTTCCGACCTATTTTGCCATAGGCCCCGTCCGTTATAAGCTCAATATAACCGTTGATAATAGACAATGGCGTCCGCAACTGGTGCGAAGCAATCGATAAAAATTCAGTTTTTTGTCGATCCAGTTCTTGCAGACGAATATTGGTAGTCTCAAGCGACTCCGCGAGCAAGGTAATCTCTTCGCGGCGTTGCACTTCTTTGCGGACTGACTTGATCAAAAATACGCCGATCACCGTCACGATCAGAATAATCAATAACCGTATGGCTATTTCTGAAGTATTCTTGGCCAAAAAAATCTGCGCGACTAGAAAAAATTCCGCAATGCCTACCAATAATTCGGTACTAAGCACTTTTGTGTCAAGCAGCTGATGCCGCGTCACCGCGTAGCCGAGCATGAGCGGAAAGACTAAGCCACTAAAATAGGCAAATGGAAACCGGGTATCGATCCCATAGGCGTGCAAATAGGCCGCTCCCCCAATAAAGATAACAATCGCAAACGACACAAATACATAAATCGTTTGCACCCGCAGCAATGTATCCTTGAGCTGCCTAAAATACCGCCAAACATTATAAAAAAATAAACCGGTACCTAGAAAAAAATAACCTAAAAATATATGGTGTAAAATTTGCGCTTTAGAGTGGGCTCCCCAGGAGTAGACATAAATTCCATCCACAAAATATGGGCTCTGTGTCATCAACAGAAACAAAAAAGCTAAATAATAGTTCAAATAAAGCAAGTTTCTCTGTTGTCCTTGCCGCTTGGTAAAGTGCAAACTAAAATGATGCATCAACGGCGGCATGAACACCACCCCCGCGTACACGATCCGATCCCAAAACAAGGCCGAGAGTGGCGTCGCTCGCGTGGCAAACATCATGAAGGTGCCAAACTGCCAAAACACCATGCTAAGAGTAAAACCAAACAGTAATTGATGGATCGGTGAACGATAGTTAGTTAAAAAAATGTACACGCCAAACAAAAAAACGAACAACGCGCACGTCAGAGGAAGGATAGAAAATAAATCGATGATCATATAAT
>CAZXIF010000014.1:0-2532 GCA_964640395.1 uncultured Gammaproteobacteria bacterium
ACAAGGCTAGAGCTGCCAGCTACACTAATATCAATCATTCATAGCAAAATAATATGTCCCTAAAATTTACTACCACCTATCATTTGGAAGGAGCCTGGTATGTGGCTTATTGCGTTGAGTTAGGAGTTACTTCCCAGGGGAAAAGCCTGGAAGAGTCTGAGCGGAACTTGCGAGAAGCGATCCAGCTCTACTTAGAGGATGTCGCGCCAGAAGAGCTAGCCCGCTTCACCGAGCACCCGTTAATTCGTACCCTTGATTTCAACACGGCCTAACCATATGGCTAGTCAACTAGCTAATTTCTCGGCGAGAAAGGTTATTAAAATACTTGAGCAGCATTTTGGTTTTGTCGTCATTAGTCAACGAGGTAGTCACGTAAAACTGCGCCGAACAATCGAACGCAAAATAATTACCGTTATTGTCCCCGATCATTCGGAGTTAGCGGTTGGAACGTTGCGTAATATTTTGCGTCAAGCCGAAATTGAACTAAATGATTTTTTAGGTTTCAGCTAGAGTTAATTTTTAAAAATAAAAATCCCTTACCAAATATGGTAAGGGATAATTTTTTACTATGTCCCACTTCAAATTTTTTAATCATATCTCCAAACACGACGTCGCCAGTGCCGGTGGCAAAGGCGCGTCGCTCGGCGAACTAACCCAAGCCGGCATCCCCGTCCCACCCGGTTTCGTTATCCTCGCCAGCGCCTTCGATCGCTTTATTAAAGAATCCCATCTCAAAGAAGAAATCCAAGCTCGCCTCGCCGAGGTCAACCCAGCCGACACCAATTCAGTCGAGCGCGCTAGCGTAATCCTGCGCGACGTAATTCACGATCACCCGATGCCAATGGATTTAACCACCGAAATCATGGCCGGATTTCACAGCCTCAAGGCCGATCTCGTAGCCGTACGCTCCAGCGCCACTGCCGAAGACTCCGCCATCGCCAGCTGGGCCGGAGAACTCGAGACCTATTTGAATACGACCGAAGAGAACATTATCGAACACGTTAAAAAGTGCTGGTCCTCGCTGTTCACCCCGCGCGCTATTTTTTATCGCCACGAAAAAGGACTGATCGATGCTCAAGTGTCAGTCGCCGTTGTCATTCAACAAATGATCCAATCCGAAGTCTCCGGCATCGCCTTCACCGTGCACCCGGTCACCGAAGACTACGACCAAATGATTATCGAAGCCGGGTTTGGCCTCGGCGAAGCGATTGTCTCGGGGCAGATTACGCCGGATAGTTATATTGTTAGCAAGAGTTCGATGAGTATTTTGGATATTAGCGTGAGTGAACAGGTGAAGAAATTAATTAAAGGAACAAGGAGTAAAGAAAGAAGAGCCAACATCCCCCTGTCCGGCCCCCCTCAAGGGGGGATTACCAACTCCCCCCTTGAGGGGGGCGAGGGGGATGTTAGCCACGACACCAATCAGTGGGTAACCCTCACTAAATCAGAAAGAGCCAAACAAAAATTGACCGGCCAGCAAATTATCGAACTCTCTGAGCTATGTGTTAAAATTGAGCACCATTACGGCTTTCCCTGCGATATCGAATGGGCTTTTGCCAAGGGGGTATTCTATATCACTCAGAGCCGTCCCATCACTACCTTAAAAAAATAAAATCAGGTTAGAGTGGTTCGGTTCGCTAACCCTCCTTTCCAAGGAGGGTCGACCTGATTCACATCGGGTCGGGGGTGGTTTGCCAACGTTAATAATCGGTTGGAAATCATTTTGGAAGAATTAAAAAATTATTGTGACCGTTTAGTCTTGGCGGTGGCAAACCCCTCCAAACCTCCCCTTGGATAGGGGAGGGAGCGATGCCAACCCATTACTATTGTCTATTTACTGTTGTCTAAATACTATGTCCGCACTCAAGGTCAATAACGTCGCCAAAACCTTCAAAAACTCGAAAGGCGAACCATACACCGCCCTCACCGACATCTCCCTCACCGTCGAACCAGGCCAGATTTACGGTCTTCTCGGACCCAACGGCGCGGGAAAATCAACTTTGATTAATTTAATTAGTGGTTTGCTATTGCCTACCAGCGGCAGTATCGAAGTCTTCGGACTCGACGTCACCAAGCAGACCGAACGCACTAAACAACTCCTCGGCGTCGTTCCCCAAGAAATCGTCATCGAAATGGCTTTTACGGTCGAAGAAGTCCTCTATTACTTTTCTGGAATGTACGGCGTGCCCGCCGCCGAGCGCCGCCCGCGGATCAAACAAGTACTCGAGGATTTAAGTCTGTCCGACAAAGCCAAAGAAAAAGCCCGCGGCCTGTCCGGCGGCATGAAGCGTCGCCTCATGATCGCCAAAGCCATGCTCCATCGCCCGAAATTACTGATCCTAGATGAACCTACGGCTGGTGTCGACGTCTCGTTACGCCAGAAAATCTGGGAATTAGTCCGCCGCGTGCAAGCGGAAGGCACAACCATTTTATTTACCACTCATTATTTAGAAGAAGCCGAACAGCTTTGTGATTCCATCACCCTCGTTGATCATGGTCGTATCATCAAAACCGGACGACTAAAAACAATTC
>CAZXIF010000015.1:0-3931 GCA_964640395.1 uncultured Gammaproteobacteria bacterium
GATGGCGGCGATGGCCACGGCCGCCTTGTCGGCGGCGGTAAAAGTTCTCGGCATAGGAGAAAAAATTAAGAATTATTTTTCTACTCTACCGGGACCTCAAGAGGGGGTCAAAAGTTGTCCAGGATTCCCAGACCATTATAACGACCGCCATCAAATTCAACGGCATGTTCGACGGTGTTGGATGGAAGGAGAACCTGTGCGAGCCGACGCTCAGTAGCTCGACGGCGACCTGCTTTGTCAGGATTCCTCAAGGAGCAAAGTCGCTGACCGTCTCGGTCTACGCGACCAAGTCCGGCACTGAGACGTGGAGTTGCATCGAGCCGCGCTGTGACAAAGTCTACAACCGATCAGGCGTGCTCATGGCCAACGATGGCGCCGCCCAGCTCTCTGAGCGGCTGATGGAGAACGGACTCGCCTGCGGGTGTAATCATCAGTACCTGTTCTAGACCTCCTGGTGGACCCGAGTTCTAACGTGGTCCACCCAAGCCGACAACGGCCTCCATAGCTCGTCAAAAATGAGCGAAGGAGACCAACAAAAAAATCTCCACTTTGGAGATTTTTTTAAATGCTTAAAAAAATATACGACAAATAAAACCAACAATTCACATTCCTAATAATTACGTCGATGCGGTGGAGGAACTCTAACGGGTTTATCCACCATAGTCCGTAATGGTGGGATAGTCGGTCCTGATCGTTTCGGCAAGCTTATCTTTGACACTGCCGGCAATTCAACTTTAGGCGCCAAAACTAAAACTTCTGGTGCAACCACCACCTCGCCTGGCACACTTTGGACCGGAAAGACCTGCCGACACATATTATTTATCACCGGATTAGATTCGTCGTCACGAACAATCGAAAAACGAATTTCATCACCCAATTTTAATTTTTCAAAAATCGCGCTCGTAACATATGCTGGGATTAATTTTCCTGGCTTCCTTAACGGCTGATTTTTAGTTGGGATCATTTTACGATCTTTCTCCCAAGCCTTTTCTTTGCTTTCATAAATTACGCCAGTTGGCCGACTACGTACCCAGACGATATAATCCTCACCTTTATTTTCTAATTTCTCAATTTTGCCCGGCTGACCTAATCGATCACATTTCGCGCTTTCCACGTCTATCACCCCTTCTTTAGGGGGGCCTAACCGGAATCCCTGTCTATGTTTAGGTCCCTGTTGTCCAGGAGTAAACCCATACCGTGGACCTTTCCCCTCGGCCTCTCGTTCCAATCTAGACCCGGCTGGAACCAAATCATTGCCCCTAGCCAACGTTTCTCTAACAACCGGCCGCTCACTTAGGGGCACAGCATTAGCACGCATTTCCCCACTAAGCATGCCAACACCAACCGCAATTTTTGCCGCTTTGCCCATTTTTTCAGCCAAATTTTGAAAAACACCCTTACCTTCTCGTGACATAATAAATAATAGTACAAAATTACCCTACCATATTTTTATCCCATACGCAAAATCCCCCGACTATTCAAACCAAGGAACCTTTTTACCACTGACAATTTAGTAATATAAGATTTTCAAGACAGGCTCACCATCCTCTCACTCAATCCTACAGCGCTACTGCGCTACCATCCTACTGCGCTAAAAAGCTACCAGTCCAACGTCCCACCCACCTTATACTCCGTCACCCGCGTCTCAAAAAAATTCTTTTCCTTAGACAGATCGATCGCCTCACTCATCCACGGAAACGGATTCGGCGTATTGTATTGCGCCGGCAAGCCCACGCGCGCCAAGCGCCGATCCGCGATATGCTCGATATATTGCTTGAACCCCTCCGCGTTCATGCCGAAAATACCTTTGGGGAATACCTCCTGCGCGAACGTATACTCCAATACCACGGCTTTTTTAATCAAATCAATAATATGCGCCTGGAATTCACTCGTCCACAATTCCGGCTGCTCTTCTTTGATCGCGTTGATCATGTTGATACCAAAATTCAGATGCTGTGACTCATCGCGCATGATGTATTGGATCTGCTCCGCGCTGCCGATCATTTTATTCAGCCGCTGGAACCCGAACATCACCGCGAATGAACTGTAGAAAAAAATCCCTTCCAAAATCAGGGAAAACACGCACATGTTCTCCAAAAATTTCTGATCATTCTCAAACGTCCCGGTCTTAAAATTCGGATTAAAAATACCATCGTTGAACCCCATGATAAATTGATCTTTGTTATAGATCGCGTCCACCTCGCGGTACATATTGAACACCTCGCTCGCGTCCATGCCCAGGCTCTCCACGATATATTGGTACGAATGGGTATGTATCGCCTCTTCGAATCCCTGACGCAGCAAATACATCCGACATTCCGGACTCGTAATATGTTTATAGAAAGCCAACACCACGTTATTCGCCGCGATCGAATCAGCTGTACTAAAAAACCCCAGCACTGTTTTCAAAGCCTGCCGCTCATCTTCACTCAAAAATGTCGGCGACTTCCACTGCTCTATATCTTTCTGCATGCTGATTTCCGTCGGCAACCAATGATTCGCATTCCCCGCGTTATACGCGTCCCACGCGAACATATGTTTCATCGGATAGAGTTGCATCACATCAGCGTCCACGCCATTGATGACACGACGTTGGTTGATATCGACACGTTCGTTAGTTTTTGTTATTGGCATAAAATTGAGCTTTTTAGCTAGTTAGCTGTTTAGCTTCTTAGGGTAAACAGTATACGATTAAGCATTTTCATTACTTCCTCTAATAATTGATTTGTCTTTACAGTAGACAACCCCTTCCCCCAAGGTAACCGTCTTACGATTTCCAATTGAGTTTCTAGCTCTGCGCCTGAGCCATAAGCGATTAATAAAAACTGCCGATACTCTTTCTGTCCGCCTCGCCGCCTACCCTCAGCAATATTTGAGGGAATCGATACCGCTGCTCGTCGCATTTGACTGATTAGCCCGTACAATTCTGAACGTGGAAACTGTTCAGACAAAGCGTACAGCTCTACCACCAATTCCATCGCTCGCTGCCACACTATTAAGTCCTTATATGAATGAATTTCCATATTTTACTTTTCACCCTAATAAGCTACCACCACTTCGCACCTAAAAAGCTAATCAGCTACTGCGCTAAAAAGCTAGCTCTGACACGATTCACAGCTCGGATCATTGATCGCGCAGGCCTTCAGCGTAGCCTCTGAAATCGGCATGATCGGAAAAGCCGCCGGTGCCACGGGCGCAACTGGCGCCACCGTATCAGCCGAAGAGCTGGTAGCCGAACGCATATGGGTAGAACCGTACTTGCCCGTATCCACGGTGGATTTCTCCACCTGCGACGCGCCAAGCGTTCGCAAATAATACGTCGTCTTCAAGCCCATCTCCCAGGCATACATATATATCTCACTCAGATCGCGCCCACTCGTGCCATGGAAATAAATATTGAGCGACTGACTCTGGTCGATCCATTTACCACGATACGCCGCGGACTTAATCAACCACCGTGGATTAATCTCGAACACCTCTTTGTGTTTCGTGCGGATAGCTTCTGGTATTTCATTGATCGCGGCGATACTGCCATCGTGATATTTGATTTTACCCAGCATCTCGAAGTCCCACAGGTTTAATTTCTTCAGGTCGTCCACCAAATACGGGTTGATCACGATGAAGTCCCCAGCTTGGTTGGATTTCACATATAAATTTTTGTAAATCGGTTCGATAGTCGGGAAGCAGCCCACGATATTCGCGGTCGTGGCGGTCGGCGCTACTGCCAAGCAGTTGGAGTTGCGCATGCCATGCTCCTTGATCGCCTGGCGTACCACACTCCAATCCATCCGGCTGGTGCGAGCCACATCGATTTTTTCGCCGCGCTCTTGTTCGAGCAGATCCAACGTATCGAGCGGCAAAATCCCCCGATCCCACTTGGACCCGCGATAGGTTTGATACGCGCCCCGCTCGCGCGCCAAATCAGTCGAAG
>CAZXIF010000016.1:0-3469 GCA_964640395.1 uncultured Gammaproteobacteria bacterium
CCAGGTTATTATGGGAGTTATTCAGCGGGTGGAAGGCCGCAAAATTTTAGTTGACCTCGGCAAAATTACGGCCATCATCCCATCCGACCAGCAAATTTATAATGAGCGCTATCGCCCGGGGTCGCGTTTGAAACTGTACGTTCTTTCAGTTGAAATGACCGCGCGGGGCCCAGAAATTATTCTGTCCCGCTCTCACCCGGGTATGGTGCGCGCCATTTTTACCGAAGAAATTCCGGAAATCGCCGCCGGCCGCATTGAGATTAAAGGCTTAGCTCGCGACGCCGGCTTCCGATCCAAAGTGGCCGTCTCTACCAGCGACGAATCAATTGACCCGATTGGTTCCTGCATTGGGCAGCGCGGTAGCCGCATCACCACCATCATTGAAGAATTAGGCGGCGAGAAAATTGATATTATTCAATACAGTGACGACCCAGTGGAATATATTATCCACGCGCTGTCTCCGGCTAAAGTTTTACGAGTAGAATTACAGGAAGCCGAAAAAATCGCCATCGTCACGGTGATTCCAGAGCAGTATTCCTTAGCGATTGGGAGAAGCGGTCAAAATGTCCGCTTGGCATCGGAATTAACCGGTTGGAAATTAAATGTGGTGCGCGAA
The DNA here is from genome assembly GCA_964640395.1 of uncultured Gammaproteobacteria bacterium. GTDB lineage: Bacteria > Patescibacteriota > Patescibacteriia > Magasanikbacterales > GWA2-37-8 > CAZEDL01. The sequence goes on from CAZXIF010000016.1 coordinate 617, forward strand.
GGCGGGGATGACAAGCCGGTCGAAGAGGCACTGCCAGTCGATAGCCAAGTTCCGATCGAAGAGGTAGAATCCTCTGTCCCAGCGGAAGAATCAAAAGCTGAAGTTTAAATTCGAAATTAGAATGCCTGTCCGCCTCTGGTGGAACAAATCAATGTTCAAATTCCAATCACCACTGGACATTGGGAATTAGTCATTGGAATTTCATTCGTCATTCTTCATTCGTCATTGTACGTTATGCTGTCCTCTATTTTCAACATCGTTCTCTATCGACCAATCTTCAATCTCTTCGTGGGGCTCTATGATATTGTTCCCGGCCATGATGTGGGGCTGGTTATTTTGGTTGTCACGATTGTAGTCCGGGTAATACTCTATCCACTCACCAATTCCTCCCTCAAAGCCCAAAAATCCATGCAGGATCTGCAACCCAAGCTCCAGGAAATTAAAACCCTCTACCCCAATGATAAGCAGAAGCAGGCTCAGGCCACCATGGAGCTGTATAAAAACCACAAAATTAATCCATTAAGCTCGTGCTTGCCGCTCATCATTCAACTGCCGATTTTGCTGGCGCTGTTTTGGGTGTTGCGAGATGGTTTGGCTTCAACCAAGCTGGCGGAAAATTTGTATTCTTTTGTGCCGAATCCCGGCATTATCAATCAGATGTCGCTCAAATTTATTGATTTAGCCAAACCCAGTATTGTGTTGGCGGTGTTAGCTGGTGTAGCCCAATTTGTGCAGGCTAAAATGGTGTCCCAAAAAGCCCCGCCCAAAGAAGCGGGCGCGGGCGGGAAAGATGAAGGTATGGCGGCCATGATGAATAAGCAGGTGTTGTATCTGATGCCGGTTATGACCACGATCATCGGTTTTAGTTTTCCCGCCGGGCTCACCTTGTATTGGTTTTTAAGCACTGTCCTCCTGGTGTTGCAACAGTTGACGCTCATGAAAAGGAAAAGTGGTCAGCCAACCGCAGGCACGCCGGTAATTGAAGGGAAGATTGTAAAGTAAAATGACGAATGACGAAAATCGAATGACGAATGAGTACTCAAATTCCAATCACCATTGGTAATTAATCATTTGGACTTTATTCCGGCACAATGAAACCCTCTAGGCGGTGATTCGTCATTCGATTTTCGTCATTTGTCATTTTGATAGGTATGTTCATCAACCTCAAAACCCTGCTTCATCTCCCGGTGTATACAGAATCGGGCACTCATTTAGGCCGGATTAAAGATTGTGAACTGGACACGGAGACGCACAGCGTGCGCTGCTATATGGTGGAGGGGAATTTTTTTGGGAATACACACTACGTCATTATGCCCATCCAGATACGAGCCATTACGGCAGATAAAATTATTGTTGCTGATGCCGTGAGTAAGTTGTCAGACACCGCTAAAGAATCAAAGAAAAAAATGTCGCAGCCAGCGCTGGGAGGGGTTGCTCCCAGAGCCGAGCGTAATTAGTAAATTATATGGAGCAAACCTAATGTTGGTGTCGAATTTTAAATGATGAAAAAAGGGCGAGCCAATTCGGTTGGTGCTGAACAGACAGTAGCTTAAAAAATAAAGCCTCACGTGAGGCCTTTTTTTTATTGGTATCTTCCCGTATACTGGTGAGAGCAGTATGCAGCCATTTGAAGAATCCATTCTTAAAACCCTTCACTATTTCGATCTCCTGAATTTTCCGCTGACTGAAGAGGAACTATTTCGGTATCTCTGGCAGCCCCCCCGGATGGGGTATGCGGAGTTTGTGCAGACATTGCGAGGAATGAGCGAAGCGAATGACGCGGTCTCGCGATGCCTCGGAAGGCCAATCCCCAAGCCACAGGACTCTTTAGTCCAAGGGGATCGCCACGCCCCTCGACTACGCTCGGGGCTCGCGATGACACCAGAAAAGTCCGGTTACTATTTTTTTGCCGGTCGTGAGAACCTGGTCGCGGAGCGCCAGGAGGCAACAAAGATTACTGAACAAAAGTTAATCAGAGCCCGCCGAGCGGTAAAACTGATTCGCTCGGTGCCGTTTCTGCGCGCTATCTTTGTCTGTAATTCCGTTGGTGCCGGAATGGCACGGCCTGATAGTGACATTGATTGGTTTATCGTGGCGGAAAAAAATCGAGTATGGCTCGTGCGCCTGTTTACTAATCTCATTTTGCGCCTGTTTGGTCTGCGTACCTATGGCGCGCATCAGGCCAACCGAGTCTGTCTTTCCTTTTATGTTGATGCGGGACATCTCGACCTTGCCCCGTGGCGTATCGCCGACGATGACATCCACTTCGCCTATTGGCTGAACCAAATGATTCCACTGTATGACCCCAAAAATTATTACGAAAAATTATTGACCGCGAATAAATGGGTGGAACACTATCTGCCACGCATCCGTTATTCATTTCCCGCCAAGCAGTTTCCAACGGTGAGTGATTCTCGGCTGGGAAAAATGTGGAAAGGTCTGTGGCAAACAATGTGGAGCGGGAAGTACGGCGACACGGTCGAAAACGAAGCCAAAAAATTGCAATTAACTAAACTTAAATTTTACCTCAAAGAAAAATTTAAAGATACGAGCAAGGGCATCGTGATTGAGAGTGGCATTATTAAACTGCACGAGCATGATTCCCGAGCGGTTATTCGACAAAAGTGGCTAGAAAGAGTTCGGGCGCTTATGTAGTTTCAACTCTTGATAGGAATTTAATGTCGAATGACGAAATCTGAATGATAAATCAATAACCAAACTTCAATCACGTTTGAGGTAGTGATCATTCCAATTTCATTTATCATTCGTCATTTGATATTCGTTATTTGCCAAAGTATAGTAGCGGTTTGTGTATGCCATTAAAAAGATTGATTAATTACCTCCTACTCCTCT
>CAZXIF010000017.1:0-2653 GCA_964640395.1 uncultured Gammaproteobacteria bacterium
CTACCTATGAAGCTCTGGCCTATGCCACCGATGACCAAACGCTCAAGGCTTACTACAAACCAGCGCGCGGTGGTGTGCCCGGTGGGAAAATTTATGATGTGTTTGCCGGCGGCGTGAAGGTGGGAGTGGTTGATTTACGCAAAGCTGTAGGTGAAGTTTCCAGAACACTCCCGACCTCCAGGCCATGAAGCTATCATTAGCTCTTGGTGTGAGCGTTGCTAAGCCAATTCAGTAATAAATATTTTTATGAGATTTAAATTCCCCATTTTCATCGCACTTTTTATACTCATCGGCGTAGGGAGCGTATGGGGGTGGCATTCCTCCGTTTCTTCCGGCACGGTTGCGCGCCTAAAGGAAAAAATAAAGGCAACAACAGATACTGCTGCCTTTGATCTTCCCGCCGATCATGATAAAGCTGGTTGGACACAAACAGCTGGACCGGTAGGAGGAGTAGTAATTAGAATGATACCGCACAACGGAACCGTTTGGGCATCGTTGTATTCAGGCGGGATCTATGAGCTGCAACAGGGCGGCTCGTGGAAACAGATCGCAGTTGGCTACGGCATTCCCGAAGTCCGCGCCTTTGATATCGTTGCCGATCCCAGCGATGTCAACATCGTTTACGTTCCAGAAATGATTGCCTGTGTAGCTAAAACAAGCAATAAAGGACTTAGTTGGCAGGGTTTATGTGATAGCGTCACCCGAGATGTGGATTCGCCTAATTTCAACTCGCATACCCTGGCGCTCGATCCGGCTAATCCGAAAATAGTGTATGTCCCCGGCCATACCCATGATCAAACCAGCCTGCTGCTTGTTTCCGCGGACGGAGGAGAACACTGGGAAAAACGCTTCACCTTCGATAAGCATTATGATTTTAATCACCTCTTTTTCTTTCAGTCAAAAATGTATCTGGCCACGCGTGATGACGGGGTTTTTGTCTCAGCTGACAAAGGTAAAAGCTGGACCGCGTTCAACAATGGTCTCCAAGATCTAACCACAGCCCGTTTTGTAAATTTCAAAAATACGTTGTATCTACTGGGAGCGCAACTGCAATTTAATTCTCGGCTGGGGGGCAATTTGTACCGCCTGGCTCGCGATGGATCGGCTTGGGAAAAGGTGCCGGGACTGGAGCAGGTTACTGGTATTGGAACAACTAGCACCACCCTATTTGTGGGCACCTGGAATCCTGATCCAAAACTCTGGGTATCGAGTGATGGAAAAAAATTTACCGGGCGAACATCACGCGGGCTTCCGCCCGGTTGGATTGGAGAAATTGTAAGTCTTAATTCAAAAATATATGTTGGCGCCGCCGGCAGTGGGGTTTATATATCTGCGGATAGCGGCGCGACATTTAAAGAATTCAATACCGGTATTACTTCCATCGCCACCCGAGAAGTATATGTTAATCCAAAAGATGCCAATGAAATATATGTGGGCACCTGGGACCAGCCCGGGTTTTATTGGTCAAAAAATGGCGGGAGAGGATACAAACGATTGGCCACTGATTTTAACGTGTTTACTCTACAACCGGATCCTCATAATTTCTCGCGGGTGTATCTGGGGAGCGAACAATTTGTCGTCGGCGTTGTTTCCAAAAAAGCCAGCTCTTTCTTAGTAAAAGCAAAACCGGGCAGTAAAGACGCCATCATAAAATCAATCGCCATTGATCCTCGTGATTCTAACCATATACTCGTAGGTATAGCAGCAGAACTAGCCGAAACGCCCCCTGGCGAGGGATTATGGGAATCCCGTAATGGGGGAGAAAGCTGGACCAGCGCAGCAGGCATTGGAAATTTTGCAGTGTATTCTATTATCTTCAGCCCGAATGATTCAAAAATAGTGTATGCCGCGGCGTTAGGAGGAGGGGTATTTCAGAGTACGAACGGCGGCAAAAACTTCAATTCATTAGGTGATGAGAAATTGAAATATACTTATCGACTCGCCCTGTCACCGTCAGACCCTAATATAATTGTGGCGTCTTCTAATCTCTTTTTTGGACAACTTTCTTCAGCCGAACAAATATCGGGGAAATATGGCGGAATTTTCCAAAGTAAAGATGGCGGCGCTACCTGGAGAGAGCTTACCAAGGGAATTCGAAATTATGAAGGTGGAGAGAGGGAAGAAGACTTCTTAGGATGGCTGTATAATTTCGGTCACCTCCCCAATTATGAAAATATCCTGATCGACCCGAAGAATCCCGATCATCTGGTAGTTGGTCATCACGGAGAAAATGTGGTGGTAACCCGCGATGGCGGCGCGACCTGGGAAAAACCAGGAGCCGAGCAAATGGTCCCGGGAAACATTCATAATTATGCGTATTGCTTAGGGTCGGCTCCGGATTTTAAGAAAATCTATGCGTGTACCTGCGGCCGTGGTTTATTTAGTGGTTCAATAAATCAAAATGGACAAATTACCTGGGGCTTTGTCGGAACTGCTTACGCGCAAGAACTTAATTCAGATGCCCAGCCTCGTAATGCCAAAGAAGCTCGGCAACTCATTCTCTCGGGAGAATACAACCACCAACATTAACAGAAACTTTCGTCCAAAAAACACCGCCAAATTTTACATTCAGTGAAATTGAATGGTATACTCCCGATATAACAAATTTCTATAACCATACACATATGGCAAAAGGAAACAACGCGCAACGAAA
>CAZXIF010000018.1:0-5130 GCA_964640395.1 uncultured Gammaproteobacteria bacterium
GTTGTCCTGGCTCACCGGAGCAAAAAAACTGGGCCAACCGGTGCCGGAATCAAACTTAGTGTCGGAAGAAAACAGTTCAGTGCCGCAAGCGGCGCACCGGTACATGCCGGCGTCATGATTATTCCAATATGTACCGGTAAAGGCCGGCTCGGTACCCTTATTAAACAAAACCCTTTTTTGCATTGGCGTGAGTGATGCCAATCTCTCGGGGTCTACGTTGGGTCTGACCTTGCCCATGCCAGCTTGCTGTTTATCCATAAAATGAAAGTTACGTAACTTTATTCAATGATGCGTTTTTGCTGGGCCGTGGCCACCGGTTTGTCCGGAATAAACAGCAGCGCGTCTCCATTCATACAATATCGTTTGCCCGTGGGAGGCGGGCCATCGTCAAACACGTGGCCCAGGTGCCCGCCGCATTTGGATAACACTTCGGTTCTGGTTTCAAAAGCCAGTTTGGTATCTTCTTTAAAAACCAAAGCGTTTTCGTTGATGGGAGCGTAAAAACTGGGCCAGCCGGTGCCGGAATCATATTTCTGTTCGGATCGGAACACTGGTTCGCCGCAATCGGCCGTCACATACGTGCCTGGTCGTTTTTCAAATTCCAAGAGGCTGCTGTACGGCCGTTCGGTGCCTTTTTGGCGCAAAATATAATATTGTTCCGAATTTAAAACGAGGCGCCACTCGGCGTCAGTTTTGGGAATGGCGGCGGTTGAGGTAGGAAAGGAACGAAGAGAAGAAGCTGATTCTGTTACCCGTCGCTGTTCTTGGCCAGCTCGGGATACTTCACGAGTCTGAAAGCCGACGAGAATAACGGCTGCTCCCACCGCCACAGCCAGAATAACAGGAATGAGTTTGGGAAGGCGCGGCATAATTGCAAATTATTTCTTCAAGGTGCTAAGAAGTTCTTGAATCTTGGCTTCAGTTTCAGCGTACGCGCCTTCCCCGGCATGATCAGCCACAATCACTCCTTCGGTATTAATTAAATAATGCCGCGGCCAATACGAGTTGCGGTACGCGCCCCAGGTGCCGTAATCATTATCCAAAACCACCGGAAATTTAACACCCAGCTGCTGCGTGGCTTTAACGACGTTGTTATAGTCCGCTTCATGCGGAAATTCCGGGGTGTGCACGCCCACAATCTCTAGCCCCTGATCTTTATATTTGGCGTACCAGTCGTTAATATAGGGCAGGGTGTTTCGGCAGTTGCCGCACCCAAACGTCCAGAATAACAGCAGGACAATTTTCTTTCCAATTAATTCTCCTACCGTAATGCCTGGCGTATTGATAAAACCGGAGGGGTTCACAATTTCCTGATAGGTTGAAGACATAGGTGAAAAATAATGGATTATTTTAAATCAGCGGAACTAAACAACACGCGAAATGGTCGGCACCAAATGAGCACTTTGTTATAAGTGGCTGTGTCTACTCCAGCGGGGACATCATAATTGACATTGCCGCTGGTGGCCTTCAAGCTGGAAAGTTCCACGGCATCACGGATATCATAACCGGTTGACAGATAGACGCGTACATCCGGACCGTTGGTGCTCTCAAAATTTTCAAAGCGGAGTATTTTTTTCCCCTGATTGTCAATGAGAAGAACTTGACCGGCCACGCTGTGAGCCTGGGGAACAAAATTCCCCTGGGAAATAACCCTGGCTTGAGGCGCGGGAGTTGGAACCGGCGCTGGTGGCGGAGGAGTGGGGGCTGGTGGCGCCGTCGGTGGCACCTGGGGAGTAGGCGCGGGAGATTCTTTCTCTGGCGGCAGAGGAATGGGAGCAGGCGCTGGTGCCGGAGTCGGCTCGGGCGTATGGTGGACAGAGACCGGAAGAGGGGGCACACTGTCCGGAGCAGTCGTATCGGAAACAGAAATAATGGGCGAGGGATCATTCACCACCATGGTGCGCCACAGGGGTGAAAGCAGATACCAGGCGACGGGGAGACCGATAACGATGGCGATGATGATTAAAATGGAAAGGGTTTTTTTAGACATAGTGTTTTAGTTAGACATACATGATTAAATATGACAAGTCCCTAACCCACGCTTATGAAGATACTGCTGGTGATACTCTTCGGCCCGGAAGAATTCCTCGGCCGGGACAATTTGCGTGACGACTGGATTTTTAAATTTTTCCGATTTTTCGAGGGCCAATTTTGAGGCCTTGGCCGCCTCGGCTTGCTCGGGTGAATAGTAAAAAATAACCGAACGATATTGATCACCAACATCCGGCCCCTGGCGATTCATCGTGGTAGGGTTGTGATTATCCCAAAACAGACCGAGTAATTTTTCGTACGTAACTTTGCCGGGATCATATTTAATATTGACGACCTCGGCGTGCCCGGTGTCGTTGGAGCACACATTCTCGTAACTGGGCTTTTTCATGGCACCCCCCATAAAACCAACCGCGGTCTCGACGACGCCAGGCACCTCACGAAACAATTCTTCTACCCCCCAAAAACAGCCCGCTCCAAAGGTGGCTTCTTGTAATTTCATTGAATTATCCATAGAGTTTGTACAGACTTGAGTTTAGAGAAGCCAGCCGGGACGAGCTCTCCGTGTACCTATAGTATATCACCAGCCTACCATATCACCAAAGCCTCTGTCAAGTGTACTTTACATACCAATAGTACTTACAGCATCAGAATAAATCTAGTGGTTTTGAAATTATTTTTCAACAAAAATCCCGTCACTCGCGAGCGACGGGATTAATTTTTGTTGTGGTTTATAATCCGAGCAACTGATCAATTTTTGGCTTATCAAAACCAACAATCACCGTACCGTTGATGTCAATCACCGGCACCGCCATCCCACCAGATTTTTTTACCATCTCTTCGGCTTTCTCCTGGTCATCAGCCACATTATAATCGGTAAAGGCCACATTTTTGGATTTTAAATAATCCTTCATTTTATGGCACCATGGGCAAATGGGTGTGGAATAGATGAGCACACTTGGCATGCTAGCAGCGTTTTCCATACAAGTAATAATTAAAAATTATGCGGGTAGTATACGTCACTCATAAAAAAAGTCAAGCCCGTCTGCCAGTTTTGGTTGATTTTTCCATTATTACCTGCTACACTATGGTTGCTAACCTATGAAACCAATGATGCATAACCGAGTTAATGAGTTCAGAACGGAAATGGCCATTACGCAAGAAAAATTAGCCGAAGCCGTGGGCGTTACGCGTCAAACCATTATCGCTATTGAAAAGGGTAACTATACCCCGTCGGTTTTATTAGCCTTTAAAATTGCCGCCTTCTTTAAGGAGCCGGTGGAAAAAATTTTTTCTCTCACCTTGTATGAAAAATAACTCCCCCCATTTTACCGCCGAAATTATTCTGACCATCATTCTACTTTTACTTCTCGCACTCTTTTTTAACCCCTTCGGTTTTATGCCACGAATGATGGTGGCATTCCTTATGGTAGCATTAATTGTGGTGTTCATTATCTTTGCCAGTTTTATCTGGCAGGAAGACCCGCGCGATGAGCGGGAAGGACAACATCGCCTGATGGCGGGGCGGATCGGGTTTCTAGCCGGCACGGCCATTTTGGTTTTGGGTATTATTCTTCAAACCGTGTGGCACCAGCTTGATCCGTGGCTGATTCTCGCTCTCGGAGCCATGGTGCTGGCTAAAATTGTAGCCCGAATTTATAGTGAACTAAAAAACTAATCAATGCGCTGTCAATCTTATCCACACCCCACAAGTGTAAAGCTTGCTTTACACTTGGTTTAATCTATTCTATACTAGGGTTGTTGCCGTCTATTTACCACCTGGTCTCTTTATGCGCCCATCAATGAAATTATTCAGCGCCATTGCCTTTACTATAATTATCGCCGGAGCTGGCTGCGCGTCCCAGAATCAGGAAATTTCTTTGCGCCCGCCGACCGTTGCTCCGGAAAAAATTACCACGGCAGAATCCTCCGACACTGAACCAAGCCCAGCCGGGGTGGAGCTTCCCGCCACGGCAAAACCGATTGCAGTGGTAACAGAACCGACAACTAAGCTGGTAGTGGAACAGAGAGTCAGCCCGCCCGCGAAAAAGTCAACTGAGTTGCTAGCAGAAAAAACTGAGGCTCCCGCGAGCGTACCCAAACCACCAGAACCGGCAAAAGAAAAATCAACTGATGCCGTGGTAACAAAAACTGAACCTACGGCCACCCCCAACCAAGAAACAGTTCCCATCAAAGAAGTGACGCCAGCAACGTATACGGGGACCAGACTGGCTGGCTCATCCGCTCCGCTCTTGGACTTTACTAAAGTGGACTACGACCAAGCGCTCCAATCGAATAAGCTGGTGGTGCTGTATTTTTTCGCCAGTTGGTGCCCCATTTGCCAGGCCGAATTCCCTAAAATGCAGGCGGCGTTTAATACGCTGACTACCGATCAAGTGATTGGTTTCCGCGTTAATTATAATGATTCGGCTACTGATGAAAATGAGGTAGGCTTGGCTAGGGCATTTGGCGTGGCTTACCAGCATACCAAGGTTTTTCTCAAAAATGGTGAACGTATCCTCAAGGCTCCGGATTCCTGGGATACCGAGCGGTATATTTCCGAAATTAAAAAAATTGTACCTTAACTATAGTCTATGTCTCCTACCTTTAGCCTGCTGGTTGCTTTCACAGCTGGTATCGTATCATTCCTCGCCCCCTGCGTCTTACCCATCATCCCGGGCTTTTTGGCCTATCTGGCCGGGTCGTCCTTGGCCGATAGCGAAAAAACAAAACGTAAAGACGTATTTCTGAACAGTGTTTTTTTTGTATTGGGTTTTTCGCTGGTGTTCGCGGCGATCGGGGTACTGTTAAATTCCGTGTTAGAGGGCATCGCCTATGATGTGCAAATCTGGCTCGGCCGCGTTGGCGGACTGATTATTATTTTCTTTGGGCTCTACCTCACGGGATTGATTAAAATTGGTTGGTTGGAAAGAGAATATAAATTTAAAGTTAAGATTACGTTTAAATCAAAATATCTGACCTCGCTTCTCTTCGGCGCGGCCTTTGCCGTTGGTTGGACACCGTGCGTCGGGGCAGTCTTGGGAGGTATTTTGGTCTTAGCCGCCTCACAGCCCGGTTCGGCCTTTGGTTTACTATTTGCTTATTCAATCGGCCTTGGGATACCGTTCCTCATTGTGGGCC
>CAZXIF010000019.1:0-3454 GCA_964640395.1 uncultured Gammaproteobacteria bacterium
CCAACTGCTTTCCACCACCCTAATTCTCGATCTATCAGTCGTCACCATCATCGGCGGCCTCATCGGCGGGCGTCTTGGCCACGTACTTTTCTACGAACCTGGCTACTATTTGTCACGCCCTGGAGAAATTCTAGCCTTCTGGCACGGCGGCGCCTCATCCCTCGGCGGTTTTATCGGGGCCGCCCTTACCGCCACGTTCTTTTTCTGGCGCCGAAAATTTACCTGGAGAGAAGTACTGCCGTATTTGGATGTCGGTATTCTCAGTCTCTGGCTCGGCTGGGGCATTGGCCGCATCGGTTGCTTCCTCATCCACGATCACCCCGGCACCCTCACCAGTTTCATCGGCGGCGTACAATTCCCTAACGGAGTTCGCCATGATTTAGGTTTGTACGAGTCAGCTCTTGGTTTTGCATTATTTCTTATTTTTTCTCTCCTCTTCAAATACCTAACCAAACTGCGGTCGGGCCTGGTAGTATTACTTTCCACCATCACCTATGCCCTTAGCCGTTTTGGCCTAGATTTTCTCAGAGCCACCGACCTGCCCCACAGTGACACTCGCTACGCCCTACTCACCCCCGCGCAGTGGGGGATGATAGCGGTAGTTCTTGGATTGACTTTTGTGCTAGTTTATGGAAGAATCAAGGCGGTGAAAGTACCAAATAGTAAATAGCAAGTTCCAAATAAGCACCAATGAGCCAAGCTAAAAAATATGATTTGGAATTTCAATCTGGAGAGGTCGCCTAGTTGGTCTATGGCGCCGCCCTGGAAAGGCGGTTTGGCGCAAGCCATCGCGAGTTCGAATCTCGCTCTCTCCGCATCTACCACACCTCATCCCCCTTATTCAATTGTTCCGCTGCTAATTAAATACCAAAATAGTGGCGAAATAGTTGAAGTCGAAAAAGGTGAGGCAGAGTGGTCTCTTGATGTATACTATGTTCTCCATCTCCTCTCTCTGGTTCGAAGTCGCCCTCGTCTTCTAATCTAAATTATGAAAGAAAATTGATAAGGCAAAGGTAGCCTGCGAAAATAGCGGAGAGGTTATCCACAACCATTTTGTCCATACCGACGAAATGGTCGCGATCGGTTCTGGTGCGGAAAGGCCCATCGATACGATGTTTCTTTCACGGTATGCCTGTTACTTAATCGTGCAAAAACTCCACTTTTCCATCACCATCAAGGCTCCCAAAGAAAAAGTCTGGCACACCATGCTCGCCGGATAGAAACCAACCGTCCCTACGAGTTTATTTCCATCGCCCACCTGGGCGAGGTAAAAGATGGTATAGAGGATACCACCAGTGAAAAGGCAAAGGGGTATAGTACGCATATGACCCGCATCCCAGATCACGAACTACATTTTTCCTTTGCCCACGCCTCGGGCAAAGGTGGCCAAAATGTAAATAAAACTGCTACCAAAGTGACCGTGCGTTGGTCTATCGGCCGCTCACGGGTTTTGTCATTATTACAAAAAGATCGTTTACGCCAGAAGCTGGCCCACCGCGTGACCAACACTGACGAGTTCGTCATCTCCGCTGAAAGCGAACGCAGCCAACTGCAAAATCGCGCTGCTGCCGCCTCCCGCCTGCGCTCGCTCGTCGCCAAAGCTTTGCATATAGCAAAACCACGTCGAGCCACACGTCCGACTCGATCCTCAAAAGAAAAACACTCAGCAAGTAAAAAACATCACTCCCTTATTAAAATAGCCAGGCGAATAGTAGGCGATTAGCGATCTGCCAGGGAATAAGCCTTTATCTAATCTCCCGATGCGAACCCTGTACCGTTCTGGTGCAGGGCGAATCGGGATCGCTCCAGTCGAAATGACAGTGAGTGATAAATAAAAGCAGAGGTCAAAGTGTCGTCAAATCCAACCGTTGATCAATCGTTATCTCCGAGATAAATTCATAGGCGTGACTGACCAAGATAAGCGCCCCTTCAAACTCATCGAGCGCCTTGGCAATCACCGGCAAATGCCGGAAGTTAATATGGTTCGTCGGTTCGTCCATGATCAGTAACCCTGGTTTCTGCAGCACAAACCGGGCGTAACATAACAGGCCTTTCTGACCTTCCGACAACGCGCCCACTTTATTCCGCAACACCTCCGGCGTTAACAAAAATTGCGCGGCCGTGGCATAAATTTCCTGGTTCCACGGGTCTACCATCATCTCGGCCAAGGCTTCATACGCCGTCTGCTCGAAATTCAATCCGGAAAAATCCTGGCGGTAATACCCAACCTTAACATCCTTGGCAATCATTGCCCCGCTTTCAGTGCTGCTGGCTAGCGCGGCCAACAGAGTGCTCTTACCGATTCCATTCGGACCTTCGATCAGCAAACATTGCTTTTTACGCAGCGATAGGGGAGAGAGCAAGATTTTTCTGACTGGCTCATGATTCACCATCACTCCGACTGAACTAATTTCTACGATTGATCCCACCATCTCCGTATCTGCCGGAATGGTAAATTCATTGATCGTTTTGTCTTCCCGCCGTTCATCTACCATCGATTCCTCCGCTTCCTCCACCTGATCCTTCAATTTGCTGGCCAATTTGCGCATCTTGCCACCTTTGTGCGAGAAAAAGTTAATTTTATCTTTGCGATCCTGAATACTTCGTTTGAGCTGGGCGTTTTTGGCTCGTTCGCGCTCGATCTGCGCTTCAATTTCTCCGAGTACATTGTAATAATCGCCCAGGTACTGCTCTACTTTATGTGTAAATACATCCAGATATAAAACTCCCTCAGTGAAAGCATTCAAAAAATTTGCGTCATGCGAAATTACCAAACACGTTTTAGGATAGTTGATTAGAAATGTAGTCAGATGCTCGATGCCGGTACTATCCAAATTATTCGTCGGTTCGTCCAAGAGCAGAATATCCGGCTGTTGAATAATAGCGTAGGCGAGCAATAAGCGCGCCTGTTGTCCACCCGAAAACTCTTTAATTTTTTTAGTCAAAGGAGCCGTCAGGTGCACGATCTCTAACACCTCCTGTATCCGTTTGGGTAGGTCGTATTTTTTTTCAGAAAAAGTAGACGCAAAGAACTCCTCAATAGTTTTTTCCAAGTTCGCCGGGTTCATCACCTGGGTAGCGATAGCTATCGTGGCGTTTTTCTCCGTACTTACCGAGCCGCTTTCCGGCTTTATTTCCCCAAGCAATAATTTAAAAATAGTACTCTTCCCAGCTCCGTTTTGACCCATGATCGTAATTTTCGCGTTCTTACGCAACGAAAAATTAGCCGTGTCCAAAACCGACTTACCTTCCTGATAGGCAAAGTTCACTTCGTCAAACCGCACGATTACATTACCATGATCCATATACAATAATTAGAAACGTGCTTGATTCTAACAGATTTTAGCAGTTTAGTCAATTAAACTGTAGTTGCCAAGCCAGAATGTCACCCTTTATCGTTACGCTCATGTCACCCTGTTCATAACTAGACGGAAAGATTTTAAAATTATGGTAG
>CAZXIF010000020.1:0-4364 GCA_964640395.1 uncultured Gammaproteobacteria bacterium
TTTTTACCTGTCGCCCGAAGGCATTTTTTCCCGCCGCCAAAGCATTTTTTTTATTCTCAACGCCGTTATCTTTGCTCTTAGTTTATTATTTATTATCCGCTGGCGCTAACGACATAATCAATTCACCAATCATTCACTCCCCAGTTTCTAGTTTCAAATTTCCAATCATCAACGTCCAATCAATTTACCTATGATACCTCCCCACTTACCACCTCCCAGCTCTAGTATTGTTACTCACCATAGCTGGACACGGCTTAAAATTATCCTGTTCGTCACGCTAATGGGGTTATTCGCCGGCCTGGCCGGCTCTTTTATGGTACTCGGCTGGGTCTGGCCTAATTTTGTCGAAGAGCACAGCGGCGGCGTTTCCTACACCCGTTCGACTCTAAATCAAAGCGCTCTCAGCGACCGTCTCCGGCAGGAGTTAAACGAACGCATCATGACTGTGTATCAAGCCTCCTCGGCAATCGGTACCCTTACCTATTTGCCGCAGAAATCCCGGCGTAGCGAAGCGGTCGTAATCAGTTCTGATGGTTGGATTATTTTTTATGATCCGACCATTGATCAAAATTTCAAAAATTGGCAAGTCGTGGGGTTTGATGGTGCTGTCTTTTCGGTTAGTGAATCAATCGTCGACCAACCTTCCGGTCTCAATTACGCGCGCTTAAAAATAAATAATAAACCAAGCAACCAGCAAGAATTTAAAGTTGCCAACTTCGCCTCCGAGCTAAAACCACTCACCGAGCTGTTTGTGCATGAGTCCTCAGGCTGGCGTCACAGCGTCGTTGAATGGCCGCTCACCCAGGTAGTGCCCGATACCTATCTCGATGCCGCGCCGCATGATTTTTACTCACTGAGTAGCCGCTACCCTACCGGCGCGCTCGCCGTCAATATGCAAGGGGAGATCGCCGGCATCGTGCGCGCGGGCCAGGTAATTAGCTCCGCCACCGCGCTCATTCGCTCCTTACCCAGCGTCCTTAGTGAACAGCGTATCCGCTATCCTTCGCTAGGTACCGAAGGCTTTTTTAGCAGCGACCAGCCCATCATTCATAAAAAAGTTGAGCAAGTTGGATTTTTAATCACCAAAATTCTGGTACCCGGACCACTTCGCCGCGGCGACCTCTTGACTGAAATCAACGGTCAGGTTGTGACCCCGGCCAATTTGTGGCATACTATTGGTAACCGACCCGCCACCGTGCGCGTAAAAGTTTTGCGGAATAATAAAATAGTTGAATTAGTGGTGCCGGTGGTGGAATTATAAAAATTTTCAATTTTCAATTTCTAATTTCTAAACAATTTTCAATTATCCAATTTTCAATTCAAATTATTTCATTTTAGAAATTAAATAATTAATTTCATTGGAAATTGTTTGAAAATTGAAAATTTGAAATTGGAAATTTCACCGTCCTATGTCTCACCTAATCCTCAAACACTCCCGCCTCATCCTCCTCTGGGCACTGCTCATCGCGGTCCTCTCCGGCGGCGTCAGCTGGTTATTCCCCAAGCAGTACAGCGCCGAAAGTCGCGTCATCATCATTTCCCGCGATAAGAATGGCGTCGATCCCTACACCCAAGCCAAATCAGCCCAGCAAATCGGGGAAAATTTGTCTCAAGTCATGAAAACAACCGATTTTTACGCCAAAGTAGGGGAGTCTGCCCCAGAGATATTCAGCGAATCAAATTGGAAAAGTCTAAGCATCCGCGAACAACGCAAAAAATGGGAAAAAGATATTCATGGTGAAATGGCCTATGGCACCAGCCTGCTGAAAATAACCGGCTATGGCGCCAGCCAGGTCAAGGCCGCCGCTCTGTCCAAAGCCGTTACCCAAACCGTCGTTACACACGGTTGGGAATATGTCGGTGGCGATGTCGCGATCAAAGAAGTCGACAGCGCTCTGGTTTCCCGTCTGCCCGCCCGCCCGAATTTGATTCTCAATATCGCCGTTGGTTTTGCAGTAGGCGGGTTACTGGCCGCTCTGTGGGTGGTACGTTCTAAAAAATAATTATTGGGGCTATGAGCCTACCAAGATCAATGGAGCAATATTCATCTCAAGCAGACCCAAACGCCAAGACAGATCCCGACGCGCGCGTAGAAGATGCTGTCAGCGTCCGAGAAGCGCCGCTTGCGCCAGTAGTAGCTCCTGAATCAGTCGACGAAGAATATCCGGTGCCAAAAGAGTTGCCGCTTGGACCAAACGATAAAATTTTTATTTTCCATGCGCATCTTCGCTCGTTGGTCAAAGAGCTGTATCGACAATTTCCCGAAAAAAAAATAGAGATAGAAGTCGAATTAAGCAAACAAGAACATTTCCAAGATCTTGTCAAAAGATTAGGTGAATTAGAGCATCAAGCTGAATTAGCAGAAGAATTTCAACTAAAATCCTCAATAACCCCCGAAACAATTGCCGAATTAAAATCTGAAATCAAACTAGTCGACCGGGAGATAGCAAATCTGTATGATGTAATAGGCGGCCCCGAGTTCTCCAAGCCGGTTTCAGTGGAGAAAAAAAGATCCGTTGAGCGCCACCGGTTACCATTAATTCGTTTTAGCGAGGCTAACAAAGCCTGGCTAGTAATTAACACAGCCAAAAGTGGCGATTCCCAGTTAGTTAGTTTTAACGTCGCAGGAGCCGTCGAGCCTCAAATAGTCGAGCCTCAAACAGGCCAAAAAAATTTTAAAATAATCTATCCCGGGAAATTGGAACTTAAATTTTCAATTCAACAATCAAATCCGCGTCATCCACCGGAGCTCATCTTCATTATTAAAAAATTAGACGATAGCGCTGCAGGCGAAGTAGTCGCTCGTGTCCCCTACGAAGTTTCGGCAATCAGAGACTTTGTTGCGCTTACGGTCACTCCATTACTCACCTCCGACGGTTCTTTCTACCACCCGTTGGTAACCCCAGACGAAAAAATAATAATTGCGGCTAGTTTTGACGACAAGGGAAAATATAAAAAAAATTCACCAAAAGATTTTGTCTTTGCCGAAAACCCTCCCCCACCAGAAGCCCTCATACGCCTACCCACTGAATCAGACGGCATAGTCCAGGCGATTGCGGCCAGTGCTTTCGCGGATCATTCTTTAGATATAGTTATTGAAAAACATCCAATAGTAAGCGGCGACCCCGATAACAAAAAAGATATTTTGGCCGATCGGTTAACAGCAGTCTCGGACGAACAATTTAATCAAAACGCCGCCCTCGAAGATAAGGCCGCTCATCGTGAAAAAAGATTCGCCCTTTGGCGCGCTGTCCAAGATCTGGTAACACGCAATAAAAAACGAATCGCGCTCGCGCTACTACCCATTACCGGCGCGATTGGCTTAGGGGTAGCAGCCGATCAATACCAAACCCAAAGAAAACAAGCAGGACTCGTCACCGCCGAAAAAGTTATAAAACAACGCCAAGAATTAGAGAAATTATTGAACCTACCGCCGCCAATAAACCTGGAAGACCTACCGCCAGCAGAAACCAAACCCGCTCCAGCCGCAGACACTGCTCACCTGATTGACACACTGCTCGCCTCCGAATCCGGCACCCTCACTCGAATACACGAGGGTAAACAGGAGAAATTCGCCAAAGCCGATATCATGCGTTTTTTTATGGAGCGCCTGCTCCAACGCCTGGCTGCCGAAGAAGAATACGCCCCAGTCAAAGGAGTGGATCACCCTACTTTGTTGAGTTTGGCCACTATCAAACCAATGGCTCATTCCACCAAATCCACCTCATATGAAATTAGCCCTTTACCCGGCAAAGAACAGGATTTTAAAAGCAAAATAATCTATCCGCTGTTTACATTTTCTCAAAAAATTAATGAGCACAGCGGTTTATTAAGACATATACCAAAGGGAATTAAGCCGCTTAATCCCTGACAGTCAAAACCAATTGACAAAAACCCTAAAATATGCTATAATCATTTGTTTTAGCCAAAATTTACTATAAAAATCCTTTCCTATGAGTTCTCCCGAAAAAAATCGCGAAATAGCTCTCCCAGGTATCGTTTTAAATCGTCCTAAAAATGAGGCTAGTGCTGACATTGCTCCAAACAAAGAAAAACCAACACTCGCTGATCTAAAAGCCCGTTTTTTAGCAGTGACTCGAAGACTGGAAGCCCATCCAGATGTGTTAGCACCGCTCACTGACGATATATCTACTATTAATAAAACCCTATCTCGTTTGGATACTTTCCCCCTCAGATCGGAAGCCTTTTCGGTCATGCTAGAGGAATTTGGCGAATTGCTAGCTGATTTAGAAATCAACGTCAACATTTCATTAAGTGAAGTCAGGGTTGTTCCCGCGCCTGAAGAAGATAGTCGAGGCGGAGTTTCTCCAGTCAGAGAAGAATTAATTGATGAATTACTCATA
>CAZXIF010000021.1:0-7206 GCA_964640395.1 uncultured Gammaproteobacteria bacterium
TGACATATACTACAAAATTTTTAATTTCCAATTTTTAATTTCCAATGAGTTGACCGCTGGCCTTGCTGAATCTCAGATTTAAAAACAACCTGAGTATAATACTATTTTATTGGTGTTTGAAAATTAAATCATTGAGTCATTAGAAATTGTTTGCATTTATTGACCGTAGGGAAACAAATTAAAAATTAAAAATTGGAAATTAATCTGGAGCCGATGAGCGGATTTGAACCGCTGACCCCGTCCTTACCATGGACGTGCTCTACCAACTGAGCTACATCGGCGGTGATTAGTCTGAAAAGTCAAAAGTCTGTAAAGTCCATAAAGCACGCGACGACTTTATAGACTTTATGGACTTTATGGACTTTATGGACTTTATGGACTTTGTTTGAGCCGCCTGTCGGGTTTGAACCGACGACCTGCTGTTTACAAAACAGCTGCTCTACCAGCTGAGCTAAGGCGGCAGCGTGTCGTGGGCAGTCTAGGATTCGAACCTAGGAAGGCGTAGCCAGCTGATTTACAGTCAGCCCCGTTTGACCGCTTCGGTAACTGCCCTAAATAATTAACAAGGACCACGGAAAAAAGAGTAAAAAAGCGGATTAGGATCATTCGTTGTTCCTTGCTCCTTGTTCCATGTTCCTTGTTTTACAACTGACCAATTTTACCTTTAAAATAATCCAATTTCTGATTTTCTGGATTAACCAACCGCAATTCATTATAGGCACTCTCCGCGAGCGACTGATCGTTGCATAGTATAGCAGTTTCAATCAGTAAGTCAAGGTATTTAGGACTCTTAGGTTCCAGCTGCACCGCCGACAAAATCGCTTCCCGGGCGGTTTGCGGCTGTCTTACCTTTAACAACAGTTCCGCCAGATTATAAAAGCGGGGTGATAAAGAATCATTGAGAATAATGGCTGACTGATAATACCCAATGGCTGACTCAAAATCGCTTTCTAACTCAGCAATTTGAGCCAGTTTGACCAAGACATTATCATCATTTGGGTTAAGCTGTAATAAAAACGCATAGGTCTCTTTTGCCTCGGCCATAGCGCCCTTACCAAAGTAGGTATCAGCCAAACCACGGTAAGCCGGCGCTGAATGAGGATTAGCTTTAATGGCCGCGATAAACAGTTGTTCGGCCTGATCGTGCCTGCCTTGCGCCAAATGATGTTCCCCATCTTGAATCAATCGGGCCAAGGATTGTTCCTTATTTTCTACCGTAGTAGGCGAGGTGGTCGCCGTCTGTTTTTTAGCCGTCTCATGATACCACAGGCGCTCTACCTTTCCCACATAAATACGAAAACGCAGCTGCGCCTGACCCCACCAACGCGTCAATGGCTTGGCTCTTTCTTGCCAACTGGCTTGCCAATGGGCAGTCCCTTGCTCCATGCGTCTCGCCAAAAGTTGGCGTTTGGTACGAGCTTGTTTTTCTTGCGGCAGATGGTCCACATCCAAATTCGCCAACTGGGGAAATTTGCGCGCCACAATAATAACTAGGCAAACCAAGCAAAGTACCATGATAGTAATGAGAAAAATAGTCAACCACATAACACTCAGCGCTATTTAAGAATAACCCGCTTCATGAATAAGAAGCCATTGCCTGGATAATAGCGCTACAGCTATCAATCTTGACCGAGGCCGCGCCCACCAATACGCCGGACACGCCCGGCTGGGCCAAAAATAAGGCTACATTTTCTGGCCGCACACTGCCACCATATACTACCGCAATGGTTCTGGCCGGCAAGAGAGCCTTAGCAAAACTAATAATACGTTCGTGCATTTGCGCGACATCGACCGGATCACAAGGAATGCCGGTTCCCACGGCCCAGACAGGCTCATAGGCTATCAAAATCATTTGCTCGGCAGGACATAGCAAATCTGCCAGCGCCGAACGTAACTGTACCTCTACTACTTCCAAAGCTTGCCCGGCTGCGTGCTCTGCCTGAGTTTCTCCCACACATAAAACCGGAATCAGCCCAGCTTCGATTACCGCGTCCATTTTCTGACGCACCACATGATTTGTTTCTCCCGCCAAATGCCGCCGTTCGGAATGACCGACCAGAGCGTAGCGCGCTCCGGCCTCCTGATACATTTGCGCGGATACTTCACCGGTATGCCCGCCTTTGTCTAGCCAGTGTGTATTCTGAGCGCCGAGCGCAATCGAAGTTTCCTGGAGAGCAGACGCTACCTCGGTAAAAGCTAGCGCGCTTGGAAACACTGCCACGCTAAAAGCATTGGGCCAGGTGGTAGCAACTTTTTTAAGCTCCACTGCCAGCGCCCTGCTTTCCGTTCGATTCAAATACATTTTCCAATTGGCAAAAAAATAGCTAGGCTTTGTAATCATATGTTTACCAATAGGTTAAAAATTCCTCTTTAGTAAACGGCCCGATCGCCGCCACCCGCGCTAAATCAAGTTGCAGCAGACGAGCCGCCACCTTTTTGACGTCCGCTACCGACACCCGATTCAGCTGAGTCAAAAACTGCGCCGGCGTCTCCATGGTTTTTGCAAATAACAAATGTTTGCCATACCACTCAGCCTGCGCGCTGCCATCTTCCATGCTCAGCGCTAGTCGACCAGCGATACTACTCTTGGCAAACTTCAGCTCATCCGCGCTCACTGGCTCCGTCGTAATTTTTCTGATTTCCTCTTTAATCACCTTTATCGCCTCTCTCAAACGTGATGGATCAAGGCCGGCTTGGATATAAAATTGTCCTGAGTCACGAAACGCTCCACCCACCGCCCGCACCATATAGGCCAACCCCCGCTTCTCACGCACTTCCATAAACAAACGCGAACTCATGCCGCCGCCCAGAATCACTCCCAACAGCGACGCCGCGTACCGCAGTGGATCGCGGTGAGCCAGCCCGGGAAAACCGATAATTACTTGCGCTTGATCCACTGTTTTTTTATCCACCGCTACCCGCTCGGCAAAAGTCTTGGTCGGACCTATTACCGGCGCTGGCACAAATCCTTTGGCATACCAACTCGGCTTGGTGGCGCCTTTGACACTACCTTGCGCCGACCAACTCTTGAGATAGCCAGGCAAACGCCTCCGATCAATATCCCCAGCCACAATCAAAATCATATTGCCCGGACCATAATGTCGCTTATGAAAATCGCTGAGTTCTGGTTGAGTGATCGCCCGAACCGTAGCCGCGGTGCCGCCAATATCCCAACCCAGCGGATGATCGCCAAATAATAACGCGTCAAACAACAGATCGATCGCCATACTCGGATTATCCTGATACATCCGCAACTCTTCCACGATCGCGCCTTTTTCTTTGGCCACCTCAGCCGGATCAAGTAGGGAGTTAAAAATCATATCCCCCAAGAGGTCAAAGGCTACGCCCTGTTTTGATCCGTCCATCTTAATGTAATACCCGGTATACTCCTTATTCGTAAACGCGTTATAATCAGCCCCATATTTTTCAATCGTGAGCGTAATATCCAAAGACGTCGGCCGCCGCTTCGTCCCCTTGAACAGCATATGCTCCAAAAAATGCGCCGCGCCGGATAATTTTTTATCTTCGTAACGCGAACCGACCGGAAACATCGCGAGCACTGTGGTGGCTTTGGTGCCCGCCACTGGTAGCGTGATAAGAGTAAGTCCATTTTTTAACTTCTTAACAGTGTGCATACATTATTCAGATTTAATAATTGAACGAGCATACCACATATTGGCAACATTACTCATTCCTAATTGTGAACCTGGTAAATCTGGAACTGCCAAATAGTACTGAAGGATAGTAGCGCCCCGCTCCAAAGCTAATTTTAATTGCCTGACCGCATCTTGAAAATGCATGATAAGCCAATATTTAAAATTAATCCGGTTCATTTAGGCTGCCTGGTCAGGTAAGTGTTGGGTATATCCTGCGGAACCATATTCTCCAGCATACTTACTGGTACTTGCCTTTTCTAACCACCAACCCTTTTTGTCTAAAAGGGGAACAGGCCAGCTATGTGCATTGACGTAATCCTCATTTTGATAGACCAACATTGCGCCCGCTACTACTTCTTGCTCTTGAGCTTGATATTCTTCTGGAATTTTCATTTTCTTCTCAGCTAAAGTATGCAGCTCTTTTTGAATAGCCAGCAATCGAAGACTTAACTCTTCCGAGGCGTTTATGTTCCCGATGAGACTATCTTTATATGAAGCTTCAAAGCCAGACAACAAAATAATATTGCCCCTCGTATCTATTTTTAACGGCTGTTTTAAAATTGCTTCAGCCTCCCCAATTAATCGATTTAAACGCTCAGAGGACTCAACGGCTGCACCAAATGACCGGTCAGGATTTTGCATAAAAAATGTTAGAAATAAAACTTTTCTTTTAAAAAATAAACTAAATCCTTTAGCGGAATGCGCTCCTGCGCCATCGTATCCCGATCGCGTACCGTCACTTTTTTATCCGTGATCGAATCAAAATCCACCGTCACACAATACGGCGTCCCGATTTCATCTTGCCGACGATAACGCTTACCAATACTCTGCGTCTCATCATACTCGATTGACCAATGCTTACGCAGCTCCTGCGCCAGCGGCTTCGCGATCACCGCCAATTCATCTTTCTTAGACAACGGCAACACCGCCACTTTGATCGGAGCCAAGGCCTTCGGAAATTTCATGACCACGCGGGTTTCCGTTTCTCCATCTTTGCTGGTCGGCGCCTGTTCTTCGGTATACGCCTCAAGCAGCGCGACCAATAACATCCGATCAATCCCAAAAGTCGGCTCGATCACATGCGGCAACAATTTCTCACCCGTGTCCGGATCAGTATAATGCAAATCCTGTCCACTCACCGTTTCATGCCGTGTTAAATCAAAATCCGTGCGATAGGCAATGCCATGCAGCTCTTTCACTCCAAAGGGATATTTGTACTCAATATCGACAGTACGCTTGCTGTAATGCGCTCGCTCGCCATCCGGAATTTCATGCCACACCAGATTATCCATATTCACCTGCATAATGTCCTTCCACCAACGCCGTATCTCTCCTAGCCACATCTCAAATATTTCCTCCCACGATTCACCTTGTTCCTTGTTCCCCCGCCCGACTGAACCGTCGTTCGGGCGGGTTGTTCCTTGTTCCTTCGCAGGCGGCTTGATGAAGTATTCAAACTCACCGATTTCAAATTCCCGCGTGCGGAATATAAAATTCCCCGGGGTAATTTCATTACGAAAATTCTTGCCAATCTGCGCGATACCAAACGGCAACCGGCGGCGCGTCGCATTCAAAACATTTTTAAAGTTCACAAACATACCCCCCGCGGTCTCTGGCCGCAAATAGGCGACTGACTGACTGTCCTCAGTCACCCCTAAAAAAGTTTTGAACATCAGGTTAAATTGCTTCGGCTCAGTCAACGCTCCGCCGCAATCCGGGCATTTTACGTCCGCCAAATTAAGCAGCGGCTCCCGATCCATCTGCGGCTCCAGCGCCGTCGGCTCGAGCAAATGATCCGACCGAAACCGATGATGACAGGTTTTACATTCCACCAACTCATCGCTAAAATTCTGCAAATGCCCCGACGCCTCCCAGACCTTAGGATTCATAATAATCGCCGTATCGAGCGGCACCATATCGTCGCGCTCCTGCACAAAAAACCGCCACCAGGCAGCCTTGATATTCTGCTTCAACAAATGGCCGAGTGGGCCATAATCCCAACTGTTTGCCAACCCGCCATAAATTTCCGAGCCCGGAAAAATAAAACCACGGCGCTTGCAGAGGGAGACGATTTTATCCATTAAATCATTGCTTTGCATATAAACGGCTCCTTACTTACTGTCGCTCAAATCTTTAAAAGAAATAGAGTCTATTATTTTTTGTATCTCGGCCGCGGTCACTTGATCTTGGGCGCCATAAAAACCATACTCTGAAAATTCTCCCTCGTAGCCAACCGCTCTATCTATCTTTGGTAGCTGTTCATCCAATTCTTTCTGACGCTCTGGCGAGGGATTTTCCTCTGGAGCTGGAAGGCCGTCATAGTAGGCGTCATTAAAAATTTCCACTCTTCCTTTAGGCCCCCGGATTTGAATCTGATACAAAACATTTGTTGTGGTTGAAGGAGCTTGCGGCGGGATGCTTCCTTCGGCTACTAGATACTCAGGCGGAAATTGAAAGGAAATTGAAGTGCTTTTTCCTAATGCGGAATTAAAAATTGTTCCCGAGTGGCTGAGCCAGGGCTGAGTAGCTTGAGTTGTATTTAGTATTGGTTCATTTGATACCGGGGCTCGAGACGCGACTCGACAGCCCGTAATCAAAAAAAGGCTGATGGCCAGGAACGGTAGTAAAAAAAGTTTTTTCATAGGCAGCTTAAATTTGAGTAACATCTTTTTCTTTAGCCTCACCTATTTCTTTAATTTTTTCGTTAAATTCTTTGACTATTTTTTCCAAATCCTCTTGCAAGCGAAACTTATCGTCTTCACTAATCGCTTTGTCTTTTTCCTCGGCGCTAATTAGCTCACGGACCTCCTCACGTACTTTACGAATCGATATCCTCGCTTGTTCTAATTTCTGATGCAGCACCTTCACCAATTCCTGGCGCCGTTCGCTGGTCAATTCGGGCAGAGTCAAACGAATCAAGCGACCATCATTCATCGGATTGATCCCCAGACTCGATTCCCGAATTCCCTTTTCGATGGCCCCAAGCAAGGCTTTGTCCCACGGGTCGATAGTAACAGTCTTGGCGTCCGTCACCATAATTGACGCCGTCGCCTTCAGAGACTGCTTGGTACCGTAGGCTTCGACCATAATATTTTCCACCATCGCAGTCGACGCCCGCCCGGTTCTAAGTCCGGTGATATCGGTCTTCAAGAAATCAATCACGGCTTTGAAATCTGCTTTGAAATCATTGATGTTCATAGATCAAAATTATCTTTAATTACGATTTTACCCCACCCTACCCTCCCCTTGAAAAGGGAGGAATCGTTGGTTTTCCCCTCTTTTCCCATGCGAATGGATTGACCCTGAGGGGTCTGACAAGGAGGGGCGAGGGGAGGTATAACGGCTTGACCATCTAATTTATCAACGTAAACGCCATCAAAAGCGTCCCCGGCAATGACGGATGAACGTAAATCCCAACCGGGATGGTATTCGTGGGGAGCTTCTTGGTAACCCAGGTTTTGCCTCCAGTCACCGACTTGTAAAAAGTCGACCGTACATGAGCCTGATTTTCACCTAAAATAGTCCCCGTATAGTACAATTCTTTGTCATT
>CAZXIF010000022.1:0-3453 GCA_964640395.1 uncultured Gammaproteobacteria bacterium
TTACCCGGTGGCGGTAGTGTCTAAAACCGGGGCGGGCGATGCTTTTTCCGCCGGGTATATAGCGGCACGGTTTTATGGGCATGATATTGCCAATGCCCTCATGTGGGGCAGTGCTAATAGCGCGGGGGTGGTGCAGGCGCATGGGCCGCATGAAGGATTGTTTGATCGCACGGGACTTGAGGAAACTCTTAAAAAGTTTACCCACCTTCAGCCTCAATTATTATAAGCTATACCCCTTCGCCTTTCTAAACAGGATTTTGCTAAAAGTAAGAATATATTATTTTATCTAATTTTAGCCATAATTTTAGGTAGCCCTAGGGCACAACCAATTTAATTATAAATGGAGCGTTGGCTACGGCGGTATTATATCCTATTTAATTTAGCAATTGAGTATAGTTATAAAAAATCCCCGGCTGAATTCAGCCGGGGATTTTTTATATCGCGGTGGGCACGGTGGTTGGTTCGATCGGTTTTGGCAGTACCTTCTTTGGTTCTTTTTTATTCATTAATTTTTGGTGCTCTTCGGTATTTATGAGACCGCAGACTTGATACATTTTACCGCTGTGGCACAGGCAGGGGTCGCCGAGATCCATCTTGTTGATATGAATCATTTTGGCGGGCTGGAAACCATTGAAATCACTGGAGGAAGCATTGGTGTACGCGCCAATATTTTCTGAATACAGCAGGTCACCGAGCTGCAGATCTTCGGGTAGCTCATCGGCTAAGGAAATCGTATCAAAGGCGTCGCAGGTAGGGCCAAAGGTGGCACAAATTTTGTTTTCTCCGTCTTTGAAGGAGTGCAGCGGATAGGTCTGATGATCGAACACTTGGCCAGAGAAGGTATTATACACACCGTCGTCCAAATAATAACAGGTCTTGCCATCACGCACCGCTTTGCCAATAATCTTGGTCACGAGGGTGCCGGTGGTGGCCACCATGAATCGCCCGGGTTCGGCAATGACGTCGACATCGCCTTTGAATTGGCGTTTTACTTCTGAGTTAAGTTTGCGAGCGAGTACCGGGAAGGATTGAATGTCAGAGGTGTACTTGGCCGGAAAGCCCCCGCCGAGGTCGAGCACTTTCAGCTTGCGACCATCTTTGTCGGTGAAGCCAATATCGAGATCACGCAGTTTGGCTTCTTTAAAAATAGATGAACAAATGTTGAGCGCCAGGACGTAATTTTCGAAATTATTACACTGACTACCGACATGGAAACTAAGGCCGTCCACGTCGAGACCCATGTTAATAGCTTCGACCATAAGATCCACAGCTTCGCCCGGGTCAACCCCGAATTTGGAGGACAACTCTACGATCGAACCGGTATTGGGCACACGGACGCGCAATATGAGGCGGACATCCGGGGCGTATTTTTTGATCTTTTTTAATTCTTCGAGATTATCAAAGGTGACGAGTGGTTTGTAGACGTTAAGCTTGGACAAGGTGGAAGGTGGCTTGATGGTGTTGGCGTAGATTATTTTGTCCCAAATATAATCCTGACGTTCTTTGGCCGGCAGGTGCTGGATATTTTGGTAGATAAGCATGAATTCCCGGACCGAGGCCACGTCGAAACTGGAACCAAGATCGTACATGGTTTTGATGATTTCCCGATTGGAATTGGCTTTGACGGCGAAGTACACCTGCACGTCGGGCAACTTTTCGGTAAATTCGCGATAATTTTGACGGAGCTTTTCGTGGTCAATTACGATAAATGGCGTGCGGTGCTGAGTGGCGAGTTCTAATAATAATTTTTTACGGTCTTCGGTTAACATAGCGCGCGGTTATGGTAAAAAGCGAAAATTCGCGAATTGCCAGGGGTCAGGATTCGGTACACTGGCTGGATTTTCTTTGAAGTAGACGGTGCGGTTCTTGAGCGGAGTCCAATCGGAAGGAGTCGAAATAAATTCCCCCAGGTACGGTTTGGCAATATCGAGCACGAAATCATGCGGCAGGTCGTCGGGTAATTTGAGGCCTTGGTTCGGGTTCTCGATCATCCAGAGGATAGCGCCCATGATACCGGCCGCCACCTGGAGCGTAGTAGCATTTTGTCCGGGAGCGAGACGGCGGGCTTCTTCAATTGACAAGTTGCTGCCGGTCCACCAAGAATTATAGCCGTGGCCCATAAGGAGCGCGCCGAGAATATCCGCGCCACCGGTAATTTCATCACCCATGATGCGGAGCTTGCTCGGTAATTGATAGTTGAGACCACGCAGCTCACACAGCGAAGCCAGGGTTTCGTGGCAGGTCATGTAGGCATAGTGCACGGTGGGTCGGTAAACCGCGGTGGCCCCGTCCCACACGGTGAGGCGTTCGGATAAGCCGTAGGCTTCGCCATGACGAATCACCATGCCGACGATCTCTTGGTCTGGAATCCAGGAACGGACCCAGGTATTGATGCCCATCTGGGCTAAAAATATTTGGTTCTTCGGGCCAACCGGCGGAATGTGCGCCAAATCGGGCAAGGTTTGCTCGTGTGTGCCCCAGCCCATTTCGGCCGGAGCCGTGCCCTCTTCGCGCAACCCTTCAATACTCCAAGTGCCGACGAATTCGTTTACTTCCTTGGGTCGGTTGGTAACCTGGGTATCGCGTTCACTGCAGTGGATGGTTTTGACACCTAATTTTTTACCTAGCTGAGGAAAATTTTTGTCTTTAAGATATTGGGTCAATTCTTCAGCATCGGCTCCAGTCATTTTTTTATCAGCTAATGTCTTGGTGGCGATATCGATGAGGCCTTGTTTCACAAAGTGGGAAATGAGGCCGGGGTTGGCGCCATGGTCAACCACGGCGGTAGTGGAGGTTTTCCAATCGCGGGTTAATTCAGCCAATTGCATTTGGCGGAAATAGAGGGACTTTTCGTAGGGGCTCTTGGTTTCTATACCTTCCATAGGATCCCAGAGTTCGACGGAGGTGTTTACATATAACACCTGGTGGTCGTGGCACCATTGTAGAATGTCGTTGCAGCCAATGTTCCAGGCGAGGTCGATGATAAGACCACCGTTGTCGACGTGAGCGGACAGGACTTGGTCTAAATTCTCAGGAACGATTTTGACACTGACGAATTTCAAGCCGAGATCAGTGTACTTTTTTAAGGCGGCGCGTTTGTCTTCAAAATCAATGAGGGTGATATTCGAAACGGGCACGTCGATTTTTTCTAATAGAATCGGGAGCGTGCACTGAGATACAGAGCCGTAACCGATGATAAGGATTTTGTGGGCGAAAGGTGTTGGCATAGGCCATTAGTTGTTGGCCGAACCATTCGGCCACTCTATAATTAAAGAATAAAATGTTGCTTGAACCTCCCGATAATTTTAGTTAACCATGTTTTTTAAAAAAAATAAATAGACCATGGCGGCTATTCTTGGATCTTTTTTAACTTAACCATCTGTTTCATTAAGGGAGACAGATCGTCTTCAAGCGTTTGCCAGATAATCTCGAGATCAATGCCAAAATATTCAT